>URRG01000040.1 GCA_900550095.1 uncultured Oscillospiraceae bacterium | reverse complement strand
CTATAATTTGGCGGACACCTATTTTGTCGGCATGCTGAACGACCCGATACAAAACGCCGCCGTCACGCTGGCCGCCCCGGTGCTTCTGGCCTTCAACGCTGTCAACAATCTCTTCGGCGTGGGAAGCTCCAGCATGATGAGCCGCGCCCTGGGCCGTAAGGATTACGATACTGTATACCGCAGTTCCGCCTTTGGTTTTTACTGTTCTGTTTTC
Organism: uncultured Oscillospiraceae bacterium; assembly: GCA_900550095.1. GTDB lineage: Bacteria > Bacillota > Clostridia > Oscillospirales > Acutalibacteraceae > UMGS1264. The sequence continues at coordinate 10,997 of URRG01000040.1, read as the reverse complement.
TGCGGCCTTCTCTTCTCCCTTCTTTGTGTGATTTTCAGCGGCCCCCTTCTGGGCCTTTTGGGAGCAGACAGCAATACTACGGAGGCCACCGCCGGCTATATGCTGTGGACAGTAAATCTGGGGGCCACTCCCGCTATCCTAAATGTGGTAATGGCCTATCTTGTCCGGGCAGAAGGCGCGGCCCTTCATGCCAGCATAGGCACTATGAGCGGCTGTCTGCTGAATATCGTTCTAGATCCCATCTTCATTCTGCCCTGGGGGTTCAACATGGGAGCGGCCGGCGCCGGCTGCGCTACGTTTCTCTCGAACTGCGTAGCCTGCCTTTACTTTTTTGTTCTGCTCTTCTTCCGCCGGGGGAATACATATGTCTGCATCCGCCCCCGTATGTTCGGCTTCCGTGGTCCCATCGTCAAAGGCGTGTTCGGCGTAGGTATCCCGGCTTCTATCCAGAATCTGCTGAACGTAACAGGTATGACGGTCCTCAACAATTTTACCTCCGCCTTCGGCGCCGACGCCGTGGCGGCTATGGGAATCGCTCAAAAAATCAATATGGTCCCCATGCAGATCTCTATGGGGCTGTCCCAGGGAATCATGCCCCTTATCAGCTATAACTATGCCAGCGGGAACGTTAAGCGCATGAAGCACACACTGCTTTTCACCGTAAAAATCGCCATGGCTTTCATTGTGACTGTTTCCGCCGGATATTTCTTCGGCGCAGGAGGACTGACCCGTCTCTTTATTCAAAACGAAGCTATCGTATCTTATGGAACGAGCTTCCTGCGCGGTTTCTGCCTGGGGCTCCCCTTCCTCTGTATGGACTTTATTGCCGTAGGCGTTTTCCAAGCGTCCGGTATGGGAAAAGAAGCGCTGATCTTTGCCATCCTCCGGAAGGTAGTTTTGGAGATCCCCGCCCTCTTCCTTCTCAACGCTCTTTTCCCGCTCTATGGCCTGGCCTATGCGCAGCTCGCCGCCGAATGCATCCTCTCGATCGTCGCTGTGGTCGTGCTTGTACGGCTGTTCCATAAATTAAGCGCCGGATCAAGACATTCATATCCAATTAGATCTAAATAATCCCACATACCCAAACAAATACAAAAGTTCCCATATACGCCGCCTTATATCCATAAACGATCTCCATGGGAAAGCCAAATAGGAAAGGAGTACTGCCGTTATGATTTTTAGCAGTACTCCTTTTGTATAAATCTCTAGTTTTATCTCTACATACCCATAAAGGAATATTCCTCAAAGGCCTCATCATAAACAGATTTTAAAAGGATATTATAAAAACTATCTTCGCTTTCAGCCGTTAAAACAGTGGTTACCTTTCCATCAAGTTCTGTGATCAACAAACCTATGCCGCTGTTTCCAGTTAGCTCAATATAAATACTGGAACCTGCTTCCGCATAAACAGTAAAATCATCTGCTATAACATAGGCCAAAGACAAAAACTCTTTGATTTCCTGCTCCTCGTCTCCGCTTCGAGCCGTATCGGATGGAGAATACAGGACCAGAATTGCATCATTTTTATTGATGAAAGCATGTGCAGATCCTCCTTCCGTGAAATTTCCCTTTTTCCATTCATCATTTAAAACATCTAAAGCCAGCACTAGATTTCCCGTTGTCATGACCTCATAATCCAGACTGGGGTCGAGCCCCGCAGAAGAAGCTATTGAAGAATCCTGCGATTGATCCTTATTGCTGACAACACTGCCAGACTCTTCTTTTTCTTCCTCTGAATCGGACGATTGACTATATTCCCGCTGCGAACTACCCGTTTCAAAGTTTGATTCTGCCGTCTCATGAGATGAATTTCTGCTTTCTCTTGCCTCTAAGTTCGATAGATTTTCTACTCTACTGCATCCAGAAAATATACTGGATGAAACGATAATTAGAAATGCAACTAGAATCGCTATAGATTTTTTCATATCTTTCTTCCTCCTCATAATGTAATATCTTTATTATACTGAAGAAAGAAAAATGTTTCAATAATTTTCAAAGTATAGTGATGTTATTTCACGGAACCATCTCCAAATTGGATTTATAAGGGTTATTTCTATCAGTAATAAAAGGGCCCTGCTTCTGCGAGATTACAGAAGCAGGGCCGTTCTTTTTCCACATTGTATTTGGATTCAATAACACCAATCTACTGAATAGAATCATCACCTATTGATGCATTCTCTTTCTCAATCGCCTCCATCCACCGGGCAGCGGCCAATGTCTTCGCCAACGGCATCTGCGGACATTCTGTTTCGCCTTTACGGAACGAATCCCGGAAGGCATCGATTTCATATACAAATCCGTTTTCCTGGCTGTCCTCCGCTGTTTCCAAAAGATTTCCTTCTTGATCATACAGCTCAGCCCTGCGGCACCTCCAGAAATGGCGGAGAATGATTTTTCCCTTGTCACCGAATATACAGGCGCTGTCGTCCAACCCAGCCCGCAGTCCAAAGGTGCAGTCCGCCAAAAGGCCGCCGGGAAATCGAAATACAGCCGTTCCCATCTCATCCACGCCGGTAGGGCCTATACGCAGAAAAGCCTTTACGTCCTGCGGCTCTTCTCCCGCAGCCTCCAAAAGAAACGCCACACAGTACACCCCAACATCCAGAAGACCGCCTCCCGCCTGAGCAGGGTCAAACAGCCGGCTTTTTGGATTTCTTCGCACAAACGAGGAAAAATTACAGGCAGCGTATTCCATCGCCCCTATGGCGCCGTCACGAAGCCATTTTACAGCCTTTTGGACAGGGGGAAGGAAGAGCGTCCACATAGCTTCCATCAGCAGTACGCCCCGTTCGGAAGCTAAACGAATAAGCTCTTCCGTATCCTCGAGGGAGCATGTAAGAGGCTTTTCACACAGAACGGCCTTTCCCGCTTCTATGCATTTCCGGGCCAGTGAAAAATGCCCGGTATGGATCACTGAAATATATACCGCATCAATAGAAGGATCGGCCAAAAGAGCCTCATAGCTGTCATAGACTCTTTCCAAACCATGCCTTCGGACAAAGGCCTCCGCCTTCTCCCGGCTGCGGGATGCCGCACCCAGGAGAGTGACGCCTTCACAGCTTTTACAGGCCCCGGCAAATTTTTCTGCGATCACACCAGGGCCTATCACACCAAAATTCATTTTTTCGCCTCCCTTCCATCCCGAAAGCCGTTTTACACGGCTCTCCTTTTCTCCCGCAGGGAACAAGCCTCAAGGCCTTGCGAACCAGTTTGTCAGGACCTGCTTGTCCTTTCGCGTAACATAGCTGCTGCCGCCCCGCTCCTTTACATCCTCCACCATACTGACGATCAGGATGGGCTTTTCCATATCTTTCTGCGTCGTAAAGGCCGCAAACCAGCCCAGTTCAGTTCCCGTCTGGTCATCCTGCGTCGCCTTGATTTCGGCCGTTCCCGTTTTGCCTGCAAGAGGGACCCCCTCTATATGAGCGGAATATCCCGTCCCATCGGTATCGTTTACGACCTTTCCCAGGGCCTTAACGATTCTGTTCACCGTATCGGAGGAAAAAGCTCCCTCATACCAGTATTCCGGCTGTGCATCTTCGCTGTACACCAGATAAGGCTTCAGAATGTTCCCATCGTTACAGAAAGCAGTGTAGATACTCGCCATATGCAGAGGATTGACCAATATCTCTCCCTGGCCGTAGCCGCTGTCCGCCAGCTGGATCTCCGAACTGATCGTTTCCGTGTTGGAGTACTGGGACTGCTGCATAACGATCTCGAAAGGCAGCTCCTGATTAAACCCAAGCGCATCCAGTCCTTTTGTCAATCCGTCGGCCCCTATATCCAAAGCCGCTTTTGCAAAATAGATATTGTCGGAATATTTCAAGGCGTTTTCCAGCGTAACCGGCTCATACGCCTTCAGCGTCGTAACAAAGTAAGAACCCCACGATTCATCCTTCTGCCATTTGAGGCCTTCGCTTCCATAATCCTTTTCCGGGTCAACAGCGCCGGATTCCAGCCCTATCGCCGCCGTTACAGGCTTGAAAACAGAGCCCGGGCTCCACGTCTGCCGGAAACGGTTGAACAAGGGCTGCGCTTTATCTTCGTTCAACGCCGTCCACTTTTCATTTGAAAGGCCCAGAATAAAATCATTTGTATCATAGGACGGCGTACTCACAAGCGCCAATACCTCTCCCGTATAGGGATCTATGGAGACAGAACAGCTCTCATCCTCCTGAAACTGTTCATACAGATCCTTCTGCAAACCGGCGTCTATAGTGAGCCGCACATTTTCTCCATGCTGGACAGAGATATAGGCTAGCTCTTCCTTCTCATTGCCTTCCGCGTCCGCGATATAGATTCTGTGGCCGTTTTTGCCTCTCAGCTCCTCCTCAAAAAGCCCTTCTATACCGGTTCTTCCGATCACGCTGTTAGAGGTATATCCCTCTCCAGCATGCTCCTGCAGATCCTCTGCCGTGACGCTCTGTATATACCCTACTAAATGTGCCGCGGCAGCTCCCAGCGGATACCGGCGTACTTCCGTATCCGAAATCATGATTCCGGGAATCTGCAGCAGCTTGTCCTGCCGTTCCTGCTCCTTCTGCCGTTCTTCCTCTGAAGCGGTGAGGAAATCCATCTCCTCCGCCTTGGGGAGGGTTTTCAAGGGCACGAAGGTATCGTCCGTCACCCACTGGGCGGACAATTCCTTTTCAATTTCCTCCGGGGTCATTTCAAGCAGCTCCGCAATCTGCGCCACTGCCGCTTCCCGATCCTCCAGCTTTCCGGGAACGATGCCGACGGAGGAAGCTGTTCCCTTACCCGCCAGAAGTTCCCCGTTGCGATCCAGAATACTGCCTCTCTCCGCCTCTTCAGAGGATACTCTTACCTTATCGTCAGAACCCAGGTTGGGAAAAATCAGGGAATCGCTCCATGCGAGACCGTAACTTTCACCCTCAGCAGAAAATCGGGCTTGATTGTCAAAACTGATACTTCCCGCTACCGTATCCAGCGACATGGTATAGGAAACCGTCATCGTTTCTTCGTCATACGAGACTGCGTCCACCTTGATATTCTGCGCCTCGATCCCTTCATAAATGGCCGAATTCCGGCTCACAAAGTCCTCTTGGCTGATCTTTTCCGACGTTTCTTCATCCAACATTTCATACATCTGTTCATATTCCCCTTTCGGAATATGATTCATGTATTCCGAAAGCAGATCCACCGGCGTCTTCTTTTCCTCCCGAGCTCCGGGAACCAGCAGCATCCCAACCACCGCTGCGGCGGCTGCGACCACTACTGCTCCCAAAGAAATCCATAGAAGCATACGTTTTTTTCTGCCGTTGTCCCGGCTTCTTCTTGCCGCTCTCATTACACATCCCCTTCCCTGTGCTGCGCATACACGCGAGTTCAGTATAACACTTAATAAGAATTCTTTCAATACTATCGGCAGGTACGGCGCCTTCTATTCGGCACAGCCTGAAATATGCAAAACGGCCCTGCTCCCATTGGACAGGAACAAGGCCGTCTCTCTGCAGATCATATTCCCGCATCGAAGAACTTGCTGTGAATAGCCGACACAGCGCGGTCTCCGTTTTCCGCATCGATCAAAACAGAGATCTTGATCTCGCTGGTGGCGATCATACGGATGTTGATATTGGCCTCATACAAAGCCTCAAACATCTCTGCCGCAACGCCGGGATGGCTTTCCATACCTGCGCCCACGATAGAGACCTTTACCACACGATCATCGTATACGATGCTGTTAGCTCCGATGGTATCCACATAGGGATCCAAAATGGCAATAGCGTTTTCCAGACTGCTCTTCGGAACGGTAAAGCTGATATCCTTCGTGCCGTTTCGTCCAATGGACTGCAAAATAATATCTACGTTGATGTTCTTTGAAGCCAGCCGGGAGAAAATTTTGAACGCCAGGCCCGGCTTATCCGGGACGCCGATAATCGAAATGCGGGCGACATCCGTATCCTTCGCCACACCGCTGATAAGCATTTTTTCCATTTTTCTTGCCTCCTTCACAATCGTGCCCGGTTTGCGCGTAAGGCTGGAGAGCACCTCCAGCTCGATATTATACTTCTTTGCCATTTCCACAGAACGGTTATGCAGAACCTGCGCCCCTAAAGTGGCAAGCTCCAGCATTTCGTCGTAGGAGATCGTATCCAGCTTTCTTGCGCCCTTTACCTTCCTTGGGTCGGCCGTGAAAACGCCTTCTACATCCGTATAGATCTGGCAGAGGTCGGCCTTCATCACGGCGGCGATAGCTACGGCGCTGGTGTCGGAACCGCCGCGCCCCAGGGTGGTCATATCGTCATACCGGTTAAGGCCCTGGAAACCTGCCACGATAACAATGTTTTTTTTGTCGATCTCTTTTTTGATACGGTCCGGCAGAACACGCTTGATGCGGGCGTTTCCGTACACCGTATTCGTCACGAATCCGGCCTGCCATCCCAGAAGCGAGACTACCGGGAAGCCGAGCTTTTCGATAGCCATGGCCAGCAGAGAGGCGGAAATCTGTTCGCCGGCGGTGAGAAGCATATCCATTTCACGCTTGGAAGCCTGCGGATTGATCTCATTCGCCTTTGCGATCAGGTCATCCGTAGTGTCTCCCTGGGCGGAAACCACAACAACGACGTCGTTTCCCTTCTTATATGTTTCAGTGACGATATCTGCCACATTAAAGACCCGTTCCGCATTGGCAACGGAACTGCCGCCGAATTTCTGAACGATCAAACTCATAGGAGTATCCCCTTCTATCAATAATCAATGGAAATCGAAGCTCCGTGAGGGTCCGTCTGCAAAATCTGGAGCTGCCAGCCCGACACACCTTTCTCTTTCAGATGCTTCGTAGCATACCGGATAAAATCCTGTTGGCTGTCGGCCTCGATCATGGAAATGATCGTAGGGCCGGCGCCGCTTACATAGGTCCCCAGGCTCCCAAGCTCATAGCTTGTGCGGAACACCGTATCCAAATGGTCGATGAGGCCCGAACGATAGGGCTGATGGATTCTGTCCTGGACCGCTACGCGAAGATTTTCCAGCTTGCCGGAAAAGAGCGACGCTGTCATCAGAGCCGACCGGGAGAGATTATACACCGCATCCGCCCTGGAATAATTCTCTGGAAGAACCGATCTGGCTTTTTCCGTTTTCAGCTCAAAGGGAGGGATAAAAAGAGCGAAGCATATTTTTTCAGAGACGGGAACGCTCACGCTGTAAACGCGGCCCGCCTCCATGGCGGAAGCCACCAGGCCGCCCTCCATGGCGGGCGTCGTGTTATCGGGGTGCCCTTCTATCTTTGCAGCCAGATTGATCAGCTCCTGCTGAGAAAGAGGATTCCCCAGCATTCGGTTGGCCCCCAGGATTCCCGCCACAATGCAGGCGGAGCTGCTTCCCAGCCCGCGGGCCATAGGGATGTTGTTCTGCTGGATCAAATGGAGCCCCGGGAGCTTTTTCCCGCACTCCTCATAAACGGAGCGAACCGTCTGATAGATCAGATTACGTTCATCCGCAGGGATTTTTATGGAATCCTTACTGGAAATATCCAGTGTATCGGATTCCTCCATCCACACCTGGTTATAGAGCGTAAGGGCGATCCCCAGAGAATCGAAGCCGGAGCCCAGATTGGCGCTGGTAGCCGGCACCTGAATTCGTATCATTATTTTCACCTGTCCCTTGCAAACTGACGTCAAAAATCACCCAGCCGGATGGTATTCTGCACCTGAACGCCCAGAGCGGAGAGAGCCTTCAGCTTCTGAGAAATCTCTTTCTCAGGCATTTTTTCTGTTACGAAGGCTAATTCATCCGGCGAGGCATTCCTGCGCACAAGACGCGTTATGCCGCCGAAGATCGTTTCGGCGTTCAAAAGCCCCAGATTGACGTCCCCGGCGGAGGCCCGTACATACATAGCTACGCTGTCCTCCATATAATCCTCCACGTAATCCCTGGAGCCGTCCTCACAAAACAGATATTTTCTGGAAGAAAAATGCTTCACACAGTCGATTACATCCGCCACAACCGCGCTGGCCGTAGGCAGCTTACCCGCTCCTTTTCCGTAGAACACCACGTCCCCCGTGGCATCCCCTCGGACAAGGATTCCGTTGAAAACGTCATCCACAGAAGAAAGCTGACTCTCGCCCGGCACAAACATCGGGCAGACGATGATCTGCAGTTTTCCGGATTCCTGCTTTTTCACCTGGCCGATAAGCTTGATAACGCCGCCCCAGTTTTCCGCATATTCCACATCCGCCAGAGCTATACCCGTGATCCCTTCCGTGTGGACCTGTTCGGGATACACGTGCTTTCCATAGGCAAGGGAAGCCAGAATACAGATTTTGCGGCAGGCATCGTGGCCTTCCACATCCGCCGCCGGATTCCGTTCCGCATACCCGAGCTTCTGAGCAAGGGCAAGCGCTTCTTCAAAGGACATGGATTCCCGGATCATTTTTGTGAGGATGAAATTGGTAGTTCCGTTGAGAATACCTGCAATCTCGATCACATCGTTGGCGGCAAGGCACTGATGCAGAGGGCGGATAATGGGAATACCGCCGCCTACGCTGGCCTCAAACAAAAAGTTGACATTGTGATCCCTGGCGATCTTCAGAAGTTCCGCGCCCTTGGCGGCCACCAGCTCCTTGTTGGAGGTCACGACGCTCTTTCCGGCCTCCATGCAGCGGCGGACATACTCAAACGCCGGGCGCAGGCCGCCCATAACCTCCACCACCACACGTATCTCCGGATCGTGTATGATATCCTCAAAATTCTTCGTAAATTTATCTGCATACGGGCTGTCTGGGAAATCCCGAAGATCTAAGATATATTTGATTTCGATCTCTTCATGCGCTCTTCGAGCAATGCTTTCTTTATGGGTAGTCAAAACCTCAACTACACCGGAACCTACCACTCCATGACCCATTACCGCTATCTCTACCATATGAATTCACCCTCAATTCTGTTATTGAAAAACTTCCCTTTCATACAGTGTGAAAGGGAAGCGATACACGATATCATTTTCCCGATTCAGGAAGGCTGCGCATTTCCCGCAGCCTCAAAAATCCGCTAGGGGTCTTCGTCCCCCTCCGAAGAGGAGGACGAAGGGAGTTCGCTTTCGATATCAGAACTGGATTCCGGCTCTGAAGAAGAGGAAGCATCCGGTTCCGAAGAAGAAGAGGAGGACCCGGATGAAACGGGAGGCTCCGGCTCATGAGAGGTCCCGCCTCCCTGTGAACTGGAAGATTCCGGCTCACTGCTGGACGGCGTCTCTGACGAAGAGAGAGCCGACGAAGACGAGCTGGAAGAACTCTCTGCGGACGGCGAAGAGGAAGAAGACCCCGATTCATGCACACCGGTGCAGTATTTCGGCATATTGTCGGTAGTATACCAGCCTGTGGCCGTCTCCTTGCAAACGCCCGACACTGCTAAATCTCCCGTTTCCTTGCAATAAGTGGCCGAAATCACATTGGGGCTGAAGGCGAATTCCTTTGGTTCCTTATCCTTCAGGTATTCCTCCATGATGGTCTTCCAGATGATCCTGGCGCCAGCCGTCTGCTGCACAGTATGGTCATACATGGGATACCCGGTCCATACGCCTGCCACAGCATACGGCGTTCCTCCCATAAACCATGAATCCTTTTCTTCGTTGGTGGTGCCGGTCTTGGCAAATACTTCCCAGCCGCTTATGGCGGCCAAGCGGCCTGTGCCCACCGGGTCGTACACAACCGTATTCAGAAGCTTATGCATGATCGTAGCCGTCTCCTCCGAGATCGCTCTTGTCCCAACCTTATCCCGGTTGTCAAGGATGATGTTCCCGTCGTGATCCTCTACGTAATAGTAGCTGTACGGTTCGTTGTAAATACCGCCGTTTCCAAAGGTCTGGAAGCCGCCGGTCATCTCGCGGACGGTAAAGCCTATACCGCCGATAGCCAGAGATTTGACCCTTTCCTCTTCCGTAATCTCGCGGAAGCCAAACTTTTCATGGAGATAATCGGCGCCTGTGTCGATAGAAATACTCATCAAAGTGCGAACGGCAGGCGGGTTTACGGAACGGGCCAATGCCTCCTGCAGCGTTATATCTCCCAGGAAATATCCGGTAGCATTGTTGGGGCCCGCTCTTCCGTCGTCAAAATAATTGTCGATAGGCTCATCCTTCACAATAGAGGAATAGTTCAGAGCTTTCAGGTCTATAGCCGGCCCATAGGCCACCAGGGGCTTAATGGAGGAACCAGGCTGGCGGACGGCATCCGTAACATTGTTGGAGACCCTGTTCCCTGTTTTCTCTCCTACAGCGCCCACCGAAGCCAATATCCGGCCGTCGTAATCCATAGCCATAAAAGCAGCCTGAGCTCCCGCATCCAGAGGGAAGTTTTCCGTATCCCTGAAATAGTCTTCGGCAAAATTCTGCAGACTGGTATCCTGAGCTGAATAAATCTTCAGCCCGTCGTGATAGATCATATCCACGGCCATTTCTTCCGAATAACCGTAAAGTTCCATCAGGTCTTCCTTTACATCCTCGAAGACCATCTCCGTATACCAGTTCCAGATGGGGATATCTTCCGTCACATCCTCCACTTTTTTGCCCACAAACTCCATATGCCAGGACTGCTCATAGGCTTCTTCATATTCCTCCTTGGTGATAGCTCCCTGGTCATACATTGCTGTGAGCACCGTCTGCTGCCTGTCCCGGTTCTGATCCGGATGGACAAGCGGCGTATACTTATACGGATTCTGGGTTATGCCGGCAATGGCCGCGCATTCCGCCAGATTGCAGTCCTGGATATCCTTGCCGAAATACAGATTGGCGGCAGCCTGGACGCCGTTGCAGCCGCTGCCGAAATTCACCACGTTCAGGTATACTTCCAAAATCTCATCCTTGGAGTATTCCTTTTCCAAATTGAGCGCCCGAAAGATTTCCTTGACCTTCCTGGTAAGGCTGACCTCATTATCCCCCGTGATGTTCTTGATCAGCTGCTGCGTAATCGTGGAGCCGCCGAAGCTGTCCTGCCCGGTGGCAAGAGAAGCCACGGCCCCAAAGGTGCGGATCCAATCGACCC
>URRG01000039.1 GCA_900550095.1 uncultured Oscillospiraceae bacterium | reverse complement strand
CCGCAGAAAAGAACGCGGACGCCCGCGCCTGTGAGAGCCCGGGTGACGGCTGCACAGATACGATCCGCGGATATGCGGGAATCATGGCCAAGAGCTATCGTAAGGTCCGAAGGCTTCTTTCCTGTTTTTGAACTGAGCCACAGCACAAAACCGCCGGCCATTTTTTCGATGTTTTCATCCGTCAGGTTGATTTCCTGCCCGGCCACGCCTTCGCTGGCCACGCCGCGGATATCCGTGCCGCTTTTAAATTGTTTCCAGTAAGAATCCAGCATAATTTCTTCCTCCCGGTCAAAGATATAATGGAATGGGAACGGGGCGGAAAAGCCCCGCAGAATGAGCGATCTTTCTGTGTTTCATTATAGACGATGGAATCTTCTTTGTAAAGAATTAGAAGGCGGGAAACGGTGTTTTTTCAAGGGCCTGCGGCGTGCCTGAGAACTGTTTTTGAGAGTTGGCGTTTTCTCTGGAATCCGGGCGCCGGCCCCGCTTTTTAATATTTCGGCGATTCCGGCGGGAAAGGGGAGCGTATGGGGATGCTGAAAGCAGCGGAGGCAGCAGATGCTATTATCCTGCGGGATATCCGCAAGATATATGGAACAGGGGAGGGGCAGGTCCACGCTCTGGACGGTGTTTCCCTCACTGTAAAGAGAGGGGAATTTGTGACCATTGCGGGCCAGAGCGGCTCGGGGAAATCCACTCTTATGAATATTCTGGGGTGTCTGGATACGCCCACCTCAGGGGATTACCGGCTATGGGGGATGAAGGTCTCTCATCTTCCGGAAAAAAGGCTGTCCCGCATCCGCAATCGGGAGATCGGATTTGTTTTCCAGGGGTTCAACCTGATCCCGGGCCTTACTGCACGGGAGAATGTGGAGCTGCCTCTCCGCTACAGGGGGATGCGGCCCTCCCAGAGGAAAAAGCTGGCGGAGGAGGCTCTGGAGCAGGTGGGGCTTTCCTCCCGGATGGAACACAAGCCCGGGCAGATGAGCGGAGGCCAGCAGCAGAGGGTAGCCATCGCAAGGGCCATTGCCGCCCGTCCGCCGGTAATTTTAGCGGATGAACCTACGGGAAATCTGGATACGGCCTCCGGCGAGTCGGTGATGGAGATTTTGAAAAAACTCCATAAGGAGGGCCGCACGGTGATCCTCATCACACACGATCCCAGAATCGCGGGAAGCGCCCGCCGGCTTGTGCGGATGCAGGACGGCAGGATCCTCTCTGAGGAAAGCGGCAAGGAACTTACAGAATAAATAAGCAGAAAGGCCCCGGGTTTATAGTCCCGGGGCCTCTTTTTCGTGAAGGGACGGCTCTTTAAACGGCAGGAGGCTCCTTTTCCGCCTCCAGAAGCACATCCCGGCAAAGGAGGATGAGATCCTCCATGGTGCAGAGTTCCCCGGCACGTTTCCGGAAAGCGGCGGCTCCCCGCATCCCCTTCAAATACCAGGCTACATGCTTGCGGGCCTCCCGCATGGCGAACTTTTCCGTTTTCAGCTGGCAGCTTCTCTTGATGTGCTGGGTCATCACCAGAAGCCGCTCATGGATGCCGGGAGGGGGAAGGATGCGGCATTCGTCCCGAAGATAGGCGTTGATCTGCTGGAAGACCCAGGGGTTCCCCAGGGCTCCCCTTCCCACCATCAGCCCGTCGCAGCCTGTTTCGGCAAGGCACCGGGCGGCGGAAGCGGCGTCTACGATGTCACCGTTTGCGATCACGGGAATGGAAACGGCCTCCTTCACCCGGCGGACGATATCCCAATCCGCCGGGGGGCCGTACATTTCCGCTCTCGTCCTGCCGTGGACGGCGACGGCGTCCGCTCCGGCGGCTTCGCAGATTTGCGCCACCTCCACCGCGTTGACAGAGGAGGCATCCCACCCCTTGCGGATTTTTACCGTCACAGGCACGGGGACGGCTTTTTTCACGGCAGCTACGATCTCCCCGCACAGGGAGGGGTTTTTCATCAGGGCGCTGCCGCTGCCTGTGTTGCTCACTTTGGGCGCGGGGCAGCCCATGTTGATGTCGATGATATCCGGAGCAAATTCCATGCATTTGCGGGCGGCAAGGGCCATGGTCTCCGGCTCGCTGCCGAAAATCTGGATGCCTGCGGGCCTTTCGGCGTCTGAAAGGGCCATGAGCTCCCGGGATTTGCGGTCCTGAAACTGCAGGGCCTTGGAGCTGACCATTTCCGTAATCACATAGGAAGCCCCGAAGCGGACACAAAGCTCCCGAAAGGCCTGATCCGTCACGCCGGCCATAGGCGCGAGAAAGACTTTTCCGGGGAGTATGACGTTACCGATTTTCATATAAATTCTCCATATTCTTTTGGATTTTGCCGGGAAAATCCTCTGAGGCATTTCTTGAGGGAGCCGGCGGTTCTGTGCTATACTTTTTCCGGGCGGCATACCGTCTGAGGGGGGAAAAGAAGGAGGCGCTCCGACTTTCCCCTGAATACAAACGTATCAGGCATATACTGTATATCATCATACACCAGAAAAGGAGCGATTTCAAATGGATGGAGTCTGTGCAGGAAAGCTCACCCGCACATTCACGGTGACGGAGGATAAGCTGGCCACCAGCGTGGGCAGCGGCAGCGTGGAGGTCCTGGCGACCCCTATGGTGGCCGCCATGATGGAAAATACGGCGGCGGCCCTGGCCCAGCGGGAATTGGATGCGGCCGGGGAGACGGACTGCACCACCGTGGGAACCGCCCTTTCCATGACCCACGACGCTCCTTCCCCTGTGGGAGCAGTCGTCACGGTTACGGCTGTTCTGGAAATACGGGAGGGCAGAAAGTTCTCCTTTTCTTTGGAGGCTTCCGATAACGCGGGGCCCATCGCAAAGGGTACGCATCAGCGCGTTTCCGTGAGAAAGGCCGGCTTTGCGGATAAGGCCCGTGCCCGTCTGGCAGAAAATAAGTGAGGTAGCTAATGGAACATATAGCGGAGAAGATGATTCATAGCGGCGGGGCAGTGTATGACGCAGTCCTGTTTGATCTGGACGGCACCCTCACAGAATCCCATCCGGGGATCCTGAGCTGCGTGAAGCTGGCCCTTCAGGAAATGGGGAAGCCGGTCCCCAGCCCTGATCAGCTTCGAAAATTCATAGGTCCCCCTTTGGCGTATAGCTTCACCCAATTCTGTGGTATGACTATGAAAGAGGCGGAGGAAGGCATCGAGCGCTACCGGTTCCATTATAACCGGGGAGGCATTTTCGAGTGTTCCGTTTACGAGGGGATTTTCCCCCTTCTGAAGGAGCTGAAGGAGCGGGGAGTTAAGCTGGCCGTGGCCACGGCAAAGCCGGGAAGCATGGCCATGCGGGTGCTGGAGCATTTCGGCCTTTCCGCCTATATGGACTGTATATCGGCCAATCAGGAGGACGAAAAAGGGACAGGCAAGGTGCAGCTGATCGAAGCGGCCCTGCGCGAGCTGGAGGTTTCCCCCGAAAAGGCCGTTATGGTGGGAGACACCCGCTTTGACTGCGAAGGCGCGCGCTTGGCGGGAGTAGATTTCGCAGGCGCTCTCTACGGCTACGGCGGGGAAGAGGAGCTGGAGAAGGCGGGGGCTGTGAAGCTGGCGGCTTCCCCCGGAGAGCTCCGCAGGTTTTTGCTTCCGTAATTTCTGTGAACCGCTGCGGATAAATGCAGATGAAAATACCGGTCTTGACAAATTCCGGCTTTTTCGCTATGCTTATAGACGGCAGGCGGGCAGAGCGCCCGGGCGTCTGCATGCCTGCTGGAACAATTTAAAAGGGGAGCTGGGTAGTCCCGGCTGAGAAAAGGCGGCGCGCCTCTGAAAGAGGACAGACGCTTGAAACCCGTAACCTGATCCGGATAATGCCGGCGTAGGTGGATATCGTGAAAACGAACGCTCTGCGCACGGTCGCGGAGCGTTTTTTGCGCCTGCGCACCGTTTGCCTCCCGCTTCCTTTCCCAGATCCCCGGCCGGACGCTGAATGCCGAACGTCCCGCGCCGCTTGCTGCGCGCCGCAGGACTGGAGGCCGGGTCTCGATGAAAAGCAGGAGGATGAAACAATGCAGGTAAAACGAAACAACACGGTGATACTGGTGGAATGCGCCCTTCTGATGGCGCTTTCCGTTGTATTGAGCATGATCAAGATCTGGGATATGCCCCAGGGCGGTTCTGTTACGGCTGCCGGAATGGTGCCTGTGGCCATGATCGCTCTGCGCCACGGGACAAAATGGGGGCTGGGAGCGGCTTTTGCATACAGCCTTCTGCAGATGCTCATGGGGTTCGTCCCGCCCCCGGCAAACGACTTTTTCTCGTTCCTTCTGGTGATCCTGCTGGATTATGTCCTGGCCTTCACTTGCCTGGGGCTTTCCTATTGCATCGGTTCTCCCTTCAAAAAATACAGATCTCTTTCCGTAGGCGTGGGTGTCTTCGCCGTGTGCATGCTGCGCTATCTCTGCAGCTTCCTTTCCGGCATCCTGATTTGGGGCGCTTATGCGCCGGAGGATATGCCCGTTTGGCTCTATTCCCTCACTTATAACGGCTCTTATATGGTCCCTGAGGCGATCCTTTCCACTATTGTGGCGGTTATCCTCGTCAAGGTGCTGGATACGGTATTCCCCGCGGAGAAGAGCCCTGTAAAGGCGGCTCAGAGCTGAATCCGTGCCATAAAGCGGAAAAAAGAAGGCAAAAGCTCCTCTTCCTGCATTTTGCTCTTGACAGAGCGCCGTTCTGGGGGTATGATTAAGACTAACATAAGTGAATACCCTATACAAGCGGTGAAGGGGAATAGTATGCGTTAGCCGGAAGCGGAGAGAAAAGGCGGGGGGTGCAAGCCTTTGTGACGGCGGCGCGGAACTGGCCCACGAGCTTTGGATGGAGAACGGCCGGGGCCTCCAGAGAGGCCGGGCTCAGTAGGCTCCAACGGTTTCCCCCGTTACAGGGAAGCGGAGTGAAATCTTCCAGCGCTGAGGTGCGGGAATTTTTCTCCGGCAGAGTGCGGGATCCTTCTGCTGATAGAGGGATTCTGAATACAGGTGGTACCACGGACTTGAACGGTTCGTCCTGAGCAGAAGGGCTCGGGGCGGGCCGTTTTCTTGTATATCTCGTATGTTCCCGCTATACCGCGCCTGAAGGAGAGGCGGGTGCGGCCCGTTTCGGGCGGTTTGGGTACAGAGGCTTCAAAAGAGGCGGGGCTTTGCCCCGAAAAAACCATACAGCGGGCCGGTTTTCCGGCCGGAGGAAAGGAAGGATCGTATGATCAGCGGAGCAGAAATTATGGTCAAATGCCTTGAGAAAGAGGGCGTTTCCATAACCTTTGGATACCCCGGAGCGGCGATCTGCCCTTTTTATGATTACCTTTACAGATCGCAGATCCGGCATGTGCTTGTGCGTTCCGAGCAGAATGCGGCCCATGCGGCCAGCGGCTACGCCCGTTCCGCATGCAGGCCGGGCGTATGTATCGCCACCTCGGGCCCCGGGGCCACAAACCTGATCACCGGCATCGCTACCGCTTATATGGACAGCGTCCCCATGGTGGCTATCACCGGCCAGGTGAATTCCGAGCTTCTGGGCCGGGACGTATTCCAGGAGGCGGATATTACAGGGGCCTGCGAGGCATTTACCAAGCATTCCTATCTGGTGAAGGATCCGGCGGAGCTTCCCCGGGTGTTCAAGGAGGCGTTCCACATCGCTTCCACCGGCAGGCCGGGCCCCGTGCTCATCGACGTCCCTATGGATGTGCAGCAGGCCAAGGTGGCGAAATTCATATATCCGGAAAAAGCCGAGATCGTGGGCTATAAGCCCAGGACGGAAGGCCATGTGATGCAGATCAAAAAGGCTGTGAAGGCCATTGAGGAATCGAAAAGGCCTATCCTCTGCTGCGGCGGCGGCGTGGTTCTGGCGAACGCCCGGGAGGAAATGGTAGAGTTTGCCAGAAACAGCGGGATTCCCGTGTGCACCACCATGATGGGGATCGGAGTCATCCCTATGGACAGCCCCTATTACCTGGGCATGATCGGGATGCATGGGCGCACGGGCGCCAACAGGGCCATGCAGCAGGCGGATCTGGTGATCCTCTGCGGCGCAAGAGTAGGGGACAGGGCCGTTTCTGCCCCGCAGCAGATCGCTGAAAAGGCCAAGATCATACATATCGACGTGGATCCGGCTGAAATCGGGAAGAACATGGCGGTGGACATCCCCATCGTTGGCGACGTGAAGCTGGTGCTCCGGAAGCTGGCGGCCCAGGTGAAGAATACCGTGCCGCAGGACTGGCTGGAGCAGGTCTTCGGCTTTAAAAAGACGTATCCATCCCGGGGAGAGCCCCGTGAAGACTGTGTGGAGCCCCGTGTGTTTATCCGGGATCTTTCGGCCATGATGGAGGAGGACGCCATTTTGGTGGCCGACGTAGGCCAGAACCAGATTTGGTGCGCCCGGAATTTCAATGTGAAGGAAGGACGTTTTCTCACTTCCGGCGGCCTTGGGACCATGGGATATTCCATCCCGGCAGCCATGGGAGCAAAGATTGCAAAGCCCCATCGCCAGGTGGTGGCTGTCTGCGGGGACGGCTCCTTCCAGATGAGTATGTGCGAATTGGGAACCATCTGCCAGCACAAGGTGCCTGTAAAAATTATTGTGATGGAAAACGGCCGCCTCGGTATGGTTCGTGAAGTGCAGGACCGGCTTTACGAGGGCAGGCATATGGCCACGGTGCTGGATGGGGATCCGGATTTTGTGGCGCTGGCCGGGGCCTATGGGATCCGTTCCGCCAGGGCGGAGAGCAACGAGGAGGCCCGGCGTCTGGCGGCTGAAATGCTGGAGAGCAGCGAGCCCTATATCCTGGTCTGCCGGGTGGATCCAGAAACGCCCACCATTTGACGGAAAGGAGAACGCATGATGAAATATACGCTTTCTGTTCTGGTGGAAAACCAGCCCGGCGTCCTTTCCAAGGTTTCGGGCCTGTTTGCCCGCCGGGGCTTCAACATCGACAGCCTGGCCGTGGGCGTGACGGAAAACGCGGCCGTTTCCCGTATGACCATCGTGGTCAACGGCGACGAATACATTGTGGAGCAGGTGGAAAAGCAGCTGAATAAGGTGATCCCCGTCATCAAAGTCAAGGTTTTGCAGCCGGGGGCCTTTATCAGCGGGGAGTTGGCGCTTATCAAGGTCAGCTGCAGCCCCAAACAGCGGGTGGAGATCGTGAATATCGCCGATCTGATGAGCGCCCGCATAGTGGATGTGACCCCTACGAGCCTGACGCTGCAGTCCGCCGATACGGCGGAGAGGACGGCGACCCTTATCGACCTGCTGCATCCCTATGGGATCAAGGAGATCTGCCGCACGGGCACCATCGCCCTGGAGAAGGGAGCCGACCCAACCCGGAAAAACTAAAGCGCGTACCGGAGCTTCAGCATGGGAAAACGTGGGAAAAAACAGACCGGTAAACTGAAAAGAGCTGTCCCAACTTCTTATTCAGGAGTTTAGCGATAAAAATTTTGCCAACCGGCAAGGAGGAATTACAATGCCAAAAATCTATTACAATGCGGATTGCGACATCAACGTGCTCAAGGGAAAGACGGTTGCGGTCATCGGCTACGGCAGCCAGGGGCATGCCCACGCCCTGAACCTGCACGACAGCGGAGTCAATGTGATCGTCGGCCTTTATGAGGGCAGCAAAAGCGCGGAGAAGGCCAGGAGCCACGGCCTCACCGTCATGACCGTTCCGGAGGCTACCAAGGCCGCGGATATCATCATGATCCTGATCCCCGATGAGCGCCAGGCCGAGATGTATAAAAAGGATATCGAGCCCAACCTGACCGACGGCAAGGCCATCGCCTTCGCCCACGGCTTCAACATCCATTTCGGCCAGATCAAGCCCCCTGCCAATGTGGACGTTTTCATGATCGCCCCCAAGGCTCCGGGCCATACTGTCCGCAGTGAATATGTGGAGGGCAAGGGCACTCCCGCCCTGGTGGCCGTGTATCAGGATGTTTCCGGCAAGTGCCTGGATATCGCCCTGGCCTATGGCGCGGGAATCGGCGCCGCCAGAGCGGCTCTGATGGAGACCACCTTCCGCATCGAGACCGAAACGGACCTCTTCGGCGAGCAGGCCGTTCTCTGCGGCGGCGTAACCGCCCTGATGAAGGCCGGCTTTGAGACGCTGGTGGAGGCTGGGTACGCTCCCGAGAACGCCTATTTTGAGTGCATCCATGAGATGAAGCTGATCGTGGATCTCATCTATACCGGCGGCTTCAAGATGATGCGGTATTCCATCTCCGACACCGCTGAGTTCGGCGATTACGAGACCGGCAAGCGCATTATCACAGAGGAGACCAAGAAGGAAATGAAGAAGGTTCTGGAAGAAATCCAGGATGGGACCTTCGCTTCCAAGTGGATCGCCGAAAACAAGAACGGCCGCGCCCACTTCAACGCTTGCCGCCGCATCGCCGCTGAGCACGAGCTGGAAAGGGTCGGCGAAGAGCTGCGCAAGATGTACGACTGGAGCGACGACAAATACGCCGAATAAGCGGGAGGCTGGAAGCCGCGCCCGCAATCCCTGGGTTTTCCGCCGGTACGCCGGTTTCAGGGGGGAGAGTCCCTTGTCCTCTGGGGCCCGGCTGAGGCGGCGGAAGGATCTGCAAGAAAACGGCAGGCGCCTGAAGCGTCTGCCGTTTTTGCGTCCGTGTTTTTCGGGATTTCGCGCCGCTGTAAAATAAAGCGTACCGCCCAGGGCCTGCTGCCTGAAGTTTGGAGCAAAAGGGAAACGCGCCGGGGGACGGATGGCGGATACCGGTAAAGGCCGGTATCTCCGAACCCGCCGGCAGGCCGCAAAAAACCGGCCCTGCAGGAAGTCTGCGGGGCCGGTTTGTATTCTGACAGCTGACAGCTATATTTTATTTCGCCATATAGATGATGCCGATAGTCCCGGGGCCGCAGTGGACGGATACAGAACATCCGGTCATGTTGACCTCAATATCCTCAAATTTCCGCAGGGAGAGAATTTTTTCCCTGCAGGCGTTCAGGATGCTTTCCGGCACGTCATAGCAGGCGATATAGAGCTTGGAAAGATCGATCTCCTCGCTGCCGCCCAGCTTATCCTGGATCATGCTCAGCGCCACGTTTTCCAGCTTGCCGCGGTATTTTTTCGTCACGTCCATTTTTCCTTCCTGAACCTCGATACAGGGCTTCAGGTTCAGAAGGTTGGCCCCGAGGGCCTGGACGCCTGTGCAGCGGCCTCCCTTGTGAAGATATTCCAGCGTGCTGATGACGAAAGACGTGCGCACCTTTTCCCGCATAGAGAGGATCTGCTTTTCGATCTCTGCGGCGGAAAGGCCCTGATCCCGCAGTTCAGCGGCCCGCACAGCCAGAATCCCCATGCCGCTGGATACGTTCCGGGAATCGATGGGATGCACGTTGGGGAAATGCTCCGCCGCCATTTTGGCGATATTGGGGGTGACGGTCATTTCAGCGCTGATGCTGAAATGCACCACGTCGTAGCCCTCTTCCGTCCATTTCCGGTAGAAATCCTCGTAATAGGCCGGAGTGGGGGCGCTGGTGGTGGGCAGCTTGCCGGACTGCTTATAGTAGGCGAAGAGGTCGGGGGTATGTACGTCGATTCCGTCCAGGCAGGCTTTGTCGCCCAGATTTACAGGCAGGGCTATCGTCTCGATATTATATTTCTGCAGCAGCCCGCTGTTCAGGTCGCAGGTGCTGTCCGCTACGATTTTCACCTTGTTCATTATCCAAAATTCCTCCTTTATGTTCTTTTTGTCCTCCGCCGCGGTACGGACCGCTTGCCGGTGCCGGCAGGCGGCAGAGAGTCGGTTTTACAGCCGGTTTTTCTGAGGGAAAAGGGAGCTCTGCTGAAATCCCGGGCAGGATTGGCCGACTGAAACAAATAAATCCATAGTGACTATGATGATTATACCATCTGAGAAAGCAAATTTCAATGAAATTACAGGATTGTTAACAGGATATTAGTTGTAATTCCTCCGCTGTTTGTGGTATTATATAATAGCTTTTGAGTTTTCCGGCCTGCTGCCGGAACAGCCCGCATATTTTGAGATGATTGTTTACTTTGGATTGTATATGTAAAGAAGTCCAACTGTATTCCGCCGGTTTTCCTCCGGGTGAGGGCGGAGTGCCAGATTTCCATAAGGAGGCTGCGTGTATGATGCGCAAACAAAAACGATCCGCCAGGAGGATGGCCGTGGCTTTCCTCTCCGTCATATTTGCATGTTCCGTTTTCGGGACAACGGCTTTTGCTTCTCAGATTGGATTGGAAAATATTTCTGTTTTGACAAATACATCAGAGGGGAATTCTAGTTTATCTACCTCTTCAGAGGAAGGGGGTCAAGGAAGTGGCAGTACTGGCAGTGAGGGAAGCGGCAGCAGTGGCGATGCTGGTAGTACTGGCAGTGAGGGAAGCGGTAGCAGTGGCGATGCTGGTAGTACTGGCAGTGAGGGAAGCGGCAGCAGTGGCGATACAGGCAGTACTGGCAGTGAGGGAAGCGGCAGCGGCGGCGATGCGGGCGGTACTGGTGACGGGGAAAACAATACTGGCGGTGGATCGGGCGGATCCGATGACGGAGGAACCGGTGGTGTAGTAGGTGGGGGAAACAATAATTGGTCTCCGGAAGATGATAAACCCAGCGGGACCATAACCGACCCTCATGCGGGCGTGGATCCTACGATCTCCGCTCCGGAAAACAACGACCCCAGCGCGCTTTCCTCGCAGGATTGGAGCGAGCTGCTTTCTTCCGCTTCCGGCGAAGAAGCCTCCTCGGGCGCGTCTTCTGAAGAATCCAGCTCTTCCGAGGCGGGCGGGCTTGTCAGCCGGAACGACAGCTCCTGGCTGCTGTTTGTGGGAATCCTCCTGATCGTGTTGGGAGCGGGCGGCATAGGCGGTTTTGTGTACCTGCAGTTTATCCGCCCCAGAAGGGTCCATCATAATACGCTGGAGGATATCTCCCAAGGCGACACCCAGTATATGGATATGGGCGATACCGGCGAGATCCCCACGGAATTTGAGGATATTTCCTCTTACAGTACGGAAGCCGCCGCCGGTGCAGCCGGTTTTGGCGCGGACGGAGCCGCCCCGGAGGGCGAAGGGCTTCCCGGCGGGGCAGACGGCGCAGATACGGACATCTCTTCCGTTTCCCGCAGCGCGCAGGAGACCCGGCCTGTGAACCCTTACGGCCAGGCCATGCCTGTGGTAAAGAAAGCTCCCAAGGAAACACCGCATATCCCCTCTGCTCCGGAGGGATACGAGGACATCAGCTCCCGGGCGGAGGGAACCCGGCCCGCGGTTCCCCGGCTGAATCAGGAACAGGCGCAAAAGGCCG
>URRG01000038.1 GCA_900550095.1 uncultured Oscillospiraceae bacterium | reverse complement strand
TGTCTATATGGCGAAGCTCTTAAATTGCGTATCGGGATACTTGTCGGGCCGTCAGGCGGGGAATGCCGTTCCGATATACTGCTGAGAAGAAACAGGGCTGGTTCAGAATATTCATCCTGCGTTGGAAAAATACCGATAGTATGACGGGAAAATATAGAGCGTTTGAAACAGATGGATAAGAGCAGAGAGTATAACCCAAGGGGAGATTGCAGCCTTTGCCCAACTTGGATCATTTGATTTTGACTTTCGATTGACTTTTATAAGTTACTATGGTAAAATCCAAATGCATACTGGTATATGGTATATTTAGTTGATTTTCGTCGATCCGCAAGGATCGATTTTGATTGAAGGAGTTCGTAAGTATGATAGCCATCATTGATTATGGAGCGGGGAATCTGCAGAGCGTGGAAAAGGCGTTCCGATTTATAGGCGCGGATATCGAGATCACAAAGGAAGCGGAGCGGCTTAGAGAAGCCGAAGGGATAGTTCTTCCCGGGGTAGGCGCATTTGGGGATTCCATGGCTTCGTTGAGAAGCTCCGGCCTGATACGTGCTATATACGATGCGGTAGAGCAAGAGAAGCCGTTTTTGGGGATCTGCCTGGGACTGCAGATGCTGTTTGAAGAAAGCGAGGAATCCCCGGGGATATCCGGCTTGGGGATCCTGAAGGGAAAAATCCGCCGGATTCCAGATGGATTGGGCCTGAAGGTACCTCACATCGGCTGGAATTCTCTGGAGCTTCGGAGGAGGGACGGCCTTTTTGCAGGGCTTGGCGATGATCCATATGTATATTTTGTCCATTCATACTATTTGAAGGCGGAAAATGAAGCGGATGTTTCTTCCAAGGCACAGTATGGAGTAGAGATCGATGCCTCCGTTCAGAAGGGCAATCTTTTCGCTGCGCAGTTCCATCCGGAAAAAAGCGGAAAGACCGGGCTGCGAATGCTGCAGAATTTCGTAGAACTCACGAAGAAAGGGATGGGACCGTAAGTATGTATGCAAAACGAATCATCCCATGTTTGGATGTGAATAACGGCCGGGTGGTAAAAGGCACTAGCTTTGTAAACCTGCGGGATGCGGGGGATCCGGTGGAGGCGGCCTCGGCGTATGACGCGCAGGGAGCCGACGAACTGGTATTGCTGGATATCACCGCCTCCCATCAGGGGAGGGGCACGATATTGGATATCGTAAGCCGGGTGGCCCAGCGGATTTTTATTCCCTTTACGGTGGGAGGGGGCATTCGGTCCGTAGAGGATTTCAATGCTCTTCTTCGGGCGGGAGCGGATAAAGTCTC
Organism: uncultured Oscillospiraceae bacterium; assembly: GCA_900550095.1. Classification (GTDB taxonomy): domain Bacteria; phylum Bacillota; class Clostridia; order Oscillospirales; family Acutalibacteraceae; genus UMGS1264. Next base: position 10,128 of record URRG01000038.1, on the reverse strand, counting down.
CGTGAATTCTGCGGCCTTCAAAAATCCGGAGCTTCTTACGGAAGCTGCCGGAAAGTTCGGCAGCCAGTGCGTGGTATGCGCTATCGATGCAAAACGAAAGGCAGGCGGGGGCTGGACGGTATTCCTGAATGGTGGCCGCGTCGATACAGGCCGCGACGCGTTGGAATGGGCTGTGGAAGCCGAAAGGCTGGGGGCCGGAGAAATCCTGCTCACCAGTATGGACTGCGACGGCCAGAAGAACGGCTATGACCTGGAACTGACCGCCTCCGTTTCAGAACGGGTGGGGATCCCTGTGATTGCGTCAGGCGGCGCGGGAAAACCGGAACACTTTTATGACGCCTTTTCCACAGGCAAGGCGGATGCCGTTTTGGCGGCCTCTTTGTTCCATTTTGGCGAGATCCGAATCCCGGAGCTGAAAGAGTATCTTCACGACAGAGGGATTCCGGTGCGGAGAGAATATTAACGCCGCCGATAGAAATCCTGTAAAAAAGGCCCGAGGGGAATTCTCTATGGATGCTTCCCCTTGGGTCTTTTGGTTTGTTCTGCTTTTTCCGTTGAGCGGTTAAAATATACAGCGCAGATTCAAGATGAAATGGATTGAAAATTTATTAGAGCGTGGAATTGAAAGTGTGTTTGCCGTGTAAAGAGGCAAACGCCTCGGCATGCGGCGTTCCGTCCTGGTTTGCGCAGAGGCGTATGCCTGTCCTGCGGACACGATATGAAAGCGGGCGGCGGAAGAGCTCTGTTAAGGCCGGTAGTCCAGAATGGCCGTTTGCATTTTCATTCCTTTAAAAATGCCTATGGATGGGCCGGGATGAACGACCGGCGCCGGATAGGCCTGTAAAAAGGGTTCCAGAGTGCTTAATACATCGAAGCCGAACCATTCCGAACGGTAATGCATGGGGATCGCCACTACGGGAGAGAGGCGCTTCGCCAGCAGAGCCGCCTCTTCGCCGTCGATTGTGTAAAATCCGCCGACGGGGATCATAGCGGCGTCCAACGGCCCGATGGAAGCAAGCTCCTCATCGGAAAGGCGGCAGCCCAAGTCCCCGAAATGCGCCGCCCGGATGCCGTTCCAGGAAAGGATATGGATCGTGTTCGGCCCCCGCTTGGCGCCCTTTGCATCGTCGTGAAAGGTAGAGATGGTTTCTATCTGGAAAGGGCAGCCGACAGTTCCTTTTTGGACGGCTACTGTCTCTACAGCGTTGTGGTCGCCGTGGCTGTGGCTGCACAGAACCGCTTCCGCTTCCAGGGACAAAGGGGAGAGTCCCTCTACGGAACCGTCCTTATACGGATCGAGAACGACACGGTAGCCCTCTGCCTCCAGCGTGAAGCAGGAGTGACCGTGCCAGGTGATCTGCAGGATATGTTGATCTTCTGCCGGATAAATCATATATATATTCCTCCGTTTCAAAAGCCGTTCTCACGGCTTGTTGTGACGATGCCAGATACGAAAAGGCGGGGTCCGCTCCATCCCTTGGGCAAATAAAATAACGGAGCACTGGGATTTTTGCATAAACAACTCCTTGTCTGAGGCGTCTTGATACGCCGGGGCTGCAGCATGGTTTCTGTATCTTAGAGTATGCCGGCTATAGTTTAACTATATCTGGTTGCGGTATGAAAAGCAAGAAGAAAAGAAATTTTGCCGGAGAAAAGCCGGTTTTGGGAGTTTTTCTATTCCAGCGGAAATGAACGCTTCATACGGAAAACAAATATGGGCAGAGAAGTCTATGTGCAGCGGAAATCGAATATATGTAAAAAGGATTTGTTTTGTTTACGAAAGGAACGCTTTAGGCAAGTTCCTGTATTTATTTTGGAGGTGGGAACTATGAAGAAAAAAAGGATTTTGGCTTGTCTGCTGGCGGCGCTTCTGTTTGTTTCGTCTCTCGGCCTGGCTGCAGGCGCAGAGGAAAAAAAGGAGAAGGGGGAATCTTTAGCGGCGCCCTCCGCCATTCTGATGGAGGCCAATACAGGGAAGATCCTGTATGAAAAGAATCCGGATGAAAAGAGGCCCTGCGCTTCCATAACAAAAGTGATGACGCTTTTGCTTGTGATGGAGGCGCTCGACGGCGGAAAAATCTCCCTTTCCGATATGGTGTCGGCCAGCGAACATGCCGCTTCCATGGGCGGGTCGGATATTTGGCTGAAGCCGGGAGAGTCCATGAGCGTGGACGATCTGCTGAAGGCTACCGTCATTGCCAGCGCCAATGATGCGGCCGTGGCTCTGGCTGAGTTTGTGGCCGGGAGCGAAGAGGCGTTTCTGGAGCAGATGAATCAGAAGGCGGAAGAGCTGGGAATGACGAATACGGTATTCAAAAACTGCAACGGACTGGATGAAGACGGCCATGTGACTACAGCCAGAGATGTGGCTATAATGTCGCGGGAGCTGATCAAACATGAAAAAATCTTTGATTATTCGCAGACGTGGATCGATTATTTGAGAGACGGCCAGACTCAGCTGGTGAATACCAACAAGCTTTTAAAAAGCTATAATGGAATCACAGGCCTTAAAACCGGCACCACTGGAAAGGCTGGGAGCTGTATCAGCGCCACGGCGGAGCGGGACGGCGTTTCCCTGATCGCGGTGGTGCTGGGCTGCTCCAACACGAAGGATCGTTTTTCCTCGGCCGCTTCTCTTTTGGACCAGGGATTTGCAAACTGGTCGGTAACGATCCCCACTATTCCGCAGGAATCGCTTGCAGCAGTGCCGGTGGAAAACGGGATGCTGGATTCTGTGGAGGTCCAGGTGGATGCGGCGCAGGGCGTAGTGGTTCCAAAAGGGAAAAAGGATCAGGTATCCTGCAGGGTGGAGCTGAACGAAAGCGTGAGGGCTCCAGTGAAAAAGGGACAGAAGATCGGGAAGGTGGTATGCACTCTGGAAGACGAAGTATTGGCGGAATATCCGGTGACCGCGAAGGGGAATGTAGAGGAAATCACCTTCGGTTCCGTATGGGATCTGCTGATTCGTCAATTTTTGCAGACCTGAGGAAGGAGAAAATGAAAAAAGTATAAATTCTGCTGATATTTCCTTGCAAATATAACGGGTTTATTGTAAAATAAAATCAAACTTAATTCGTTATATGTAGGGGGAACCATAGATGACGATCAAAGTACATACACAACATCTGTCCGATTTCATCAGTGAGAATGAATATATCGCGGCGGCGCCGCAGGTAAAGCTGGCCCATGAGACTCTGCACGGCGGAACCGGCCTGGGAAATGATTTCCTGGGGTGGGTAACGCTTCCTTCAGACTATGACAAAGAGGAATTTGCCCGGATTAAGGCGGCGGCCAAGAAGATCCAGAGCGATACGGATGTATTCATCGTTATCGGTATCGGCGGTTCCTATCTGGGGGCCAGGGCGGCTATTGAATTTTTGAAATCCAATAATTACAATGCGCTTCCCAAGGATACGCCGGATATTTATTTTGCAGGCAACAGCATCAGTTCTTCGGCACTGAGCGAGCTTCTCCGCATTTGCGAGGGGAAAAATGTTTCTATCAATATGATCTCGAAATCCGGGACGACTACGGAACCGGCCATCGCGTTCCGCGTCCTGCGGGAGCTCCTTGAAAAGAAATACGGCAAAGAGGGGGCGCGCAGCCGCATTTACTGCACCACCGACAAGGCCAGGGGCACTTTGAAGCATTTGGCGGATCAGGAGGGGTACGAGACTTTCGTGGTTCCGGACGATGTGGGAGGCCGTTATTCGGTGCTCACCGCTGTGGGGCTTCTTCCCATTGCAGTTTCCGGGGCGGATATTGACGCTCTGATGGCGGGAGCCGCTAGGGCTCAGAAGGAGCTTATGGAACCTGAACTGGAAAAGAACAGCTGCTACACATATGCGGCTGTCCGTAATATCCTTTACCGCAAAGGAAAGGAAACGGAGATCCTGGTAAGCTACGAACCCTGCTTTACCATGATGTGCGAATGGTGGAAACAGCTCTTCGGCGAAAGCGAAGGGAAGGATAATAAAGGCTTGTTCCCGGCTTCCTGTGTCTTTTCCACGGATCTTCACTCCATGGGGCAGTATATCCAGCAGGGGCGCCGCAGTCTGATGGAGACCGTAGTCTTGTTTGATAAAGCAAAGGAAGAGATCGTGATCGGCAATGATCCCGAAAACGTAGACGGCCTCAATTTCCTGGAAGGTAAGACGATGGATTATATCAACCGGAAGGCCTTTGAGGGGACCGTTCTGGCCCATACGGACGGCGGCGTACCCAACGTTGTGGTGGAAGCTCCCGATTTTTCTGAGGATACGTTGGGGTATCTTATTTATTTCTTTGAAAAAGCCTGTGCTGTTTCCGGGTATATGATGGGGATCAATCCTTTTGATCAGCCCGGTGTGGAAAATTATAAAAAGAACATGTTTGCGCTTCTGGGAAAACCCGGCTATGAATCTGAAAAAGCGGCTCTGGAAGCCCGTCTCGGCAAATAATTGAAGTTGTAAGTCCCTCCGCGCAGGCGGATAAAAAATAATACAGGGGGAGATTTAAAATGATCACTCTTATCGTTGGTAAAAAAGGCTCCGGAAAAACCAAGAAGTTGATAGAGCGTGCGAACGAGGCCGTCAAGACCTCTGACGGAAATGTTATCGTTATTGAAAAAGGGCTGAAGCTCACATATGATATTTCTCATCAGGCCAGGCTGGTAGATTCCGACGCTTACGGAATAAAGGGCTGCGACGCCCTTTATGGCTTTGTTTCCGGTATTTGTGCCGGCAACTATGATGTGACTGATATCTTCATCGATTCCACATTAAAGATCATCGGTTCCGACCCGGAAACGCTCAAGGGGTATGCGGAAAAGATGAACGTTCTTTCCCAGCAGGCCGGCGTGAAGATCACGCAGCTCGTATCTCTTACGGCTGAGGAGCTCCCTGAGGGAGTCAAGGCTGTAGCAGAGATCGTGTAAGGTAAAGACAAAGGCTGCCGGAGTTTTTCTCCGGCAGTTTCTTTGCGGATTTCCCATTTTCCTGTAAATTTCTATTGACAAATGGAATCTGAATCTATATAATTGATGAATGTAGCGTTCGGGGTGTTAAGAATGATTCTGGACTTAAAAAAGTTTTTTTCGGGAGAGGCAGAGCGATTTCCATTCGCGTATGAGATGGATTTGTCCGATATGGAATGGAGCGGGCAGCATCCCTTTGTTTCTCCGGTCACTGTAGAAGGTTCGGTTTTTTCCGGAGCCGGAGAGGCCGTGCTGGAAGCAGAGGCGTCCTTTGAGTTTTCTATGCCCTGTGACCGCTGTATGGAAATTATACGTGAGCAGCGTGTAAGCCGTTTTTCGCATGTTCTGGTTCCCCGGCTGGAAAACGAAGAGAACGACGCATATATCTGTGTGGAAGGGGATTCCTTGGATTTGGACGAGCTTCTGCGGACGGATATTCTGCTGGAGATTCCTTCTAAATTTCTTTGCCGTGAGGATTGTAAAGGTCTATGTCCTTCCTGTGGAAAGAATCTGAACAACGGACCATGCGGCTGTAATTTGCATCAGGTAGACCCTCGCCTTGAGGCTCTCAGGAAACTGATAGATTAGCGCTAGCATAAGGAGGTGCTGACATGGCGGTACCCAAGAGAAAAGTATCCAGTGCACGGCAGAATAAGAGACGTTCCAATGTTTGGAAGCTGGACGCTCCTGCACTGATGAGATGCCCGAAATGCGGAGAATTCAAGTCTCCTCATAGAGTATGTGGCGCTTGTGGATACTATAACGGAAGAGAAGTAATTAAGAAGGAAGCCTGAGTGATTTCTTCTAATTCCAAAAAATAGAGAAGGAGAAATCCTTCTCTATTTTTTTGCTGTTAAATCTGCACATTGAAAAGGAGGCGGAGGCTGCATGTCTGTTAAAATTGCGTCGGTTGTTCCGGGCAGCGCCGCTCAGAAGGCGGGAATACGGCCAGGAGAAATTTTGATCTCTATCAACCGGAATGAGATCTGCGATATATTGGATTACCGTTTTTACGAGACGGAAAAAAAGCTGTGCATTCTTCTGCAGGATGCCGCCGGCAGAAACCGCGAGGTCGTGATCCGCAAAGGGGAGTACCAATCCATTGGCCTGGAGTTTGAGACATATCTTATGGATCAGCAGCATTCCTGCCGGAACCGCTGTATCTTTTGTTTTATCGACCAGCTCCCCAAAGGATTGCGGAAAAGCCTCTATTTTAAGGATGACGATTCCAGGCTGTCGTTTTTGTTTGGCAATTATATAACCTTGACGAATCTGAGCGAGCATGAAGTGAGCCGGATCATCAAGATGCATATCAGCCCTATCAATATTTCCGTGCATACTACAAATCCGGAGCTTCGCGTGAAAATGATGGGGAATCGCTTTGCGGGGGAATCCCTCCGTATTCTGTACAGATTTGCTGAGGCGGGCATCCGGCTCAACTGCCAGATGGTGCTTTGCCCCGGGGTGAACGACGGCCCGGAGCTGGAACGCTCCCTTAATGATCTGCTTCCCCTGTATCCTTCCGTGCAGAGTATCGCGCTGGTGCCTGTGGGCTTGACCAAGTTCCGGGAGGGGCTTTACCCTTTGGAGCCGTATAACCGGATTACGGCCAGAAACGTGATTGGAATTGCAGAGCGGTATGGTCAGTCTATGTTTGAAAAATACGATGTCCGCGTCTGCTATGCAGCGGATGAGTTTTATCTGAAGGCGGAGCTTCCCATTCCGGAAGCGGCTTTTTACGGCGATTTTGACCAGCTGGAAAACGGCGTTGGGCTGATGGCAAATATGAAAGAAGAATTTACGGACGCTTTGGAGGATCTTCCTGAGCGGCCAGAACTGCTTCCTGCCAGGAGGATCACTCTGGCTACAGGTACGGCTGCGGCTCCCTTTTTGGATACGCTGCTTGACGAATTGCGGCAAAAATGCCATAATTTAACGTGCAATGTGGTTCCCATTATCAATCATTTTTTTGGCGAACGCATCAACGTGGCCGGATTGATAACGGGAGGCGATCTGAAGAAGCAGCTCCGAGGCCGGGATCTGGGGCAGGAACTTCTTCTCCCAGCGGTGATGCTGCGCCGAGAGGGAGATCTTTTTCTGGACGATGTATCCCTCGGAGAGCTGGAAGAGGAACTAAGGGTTCCGATCCGTTTGGTTCCGGAAGACGGCTATGCGTTTTACCGCGCGGTGATGGGAATAGAAGAATAGGAGGCGAAAACCATGGCGAAGCCTTTAGTGGCGATTGTGGGAAGGCCCAATGTGGGGAAATCCACCCTTTTCAATAAATTGATCGGGCAGAAGCTTTCCATTGTGGATGATACGCCCGGCGTTACGAGAGATCGTATCTATGGAGAAAGCGAATGGAGAGGCCGGAAATTCTCTCTTGTGGATACGGGCGGCATAGAGCCCAGCTCAGGAGATGTGATCCTGTCCCAAATGCGGGCTCAGGCCCAGCTGGCAATCGACGGCGCGGACGTTATCATTTTCGTGACGGATCTGCGGACGGGTATGGTGGCTACGGATTCCGATGTCGCCGCTATGCTGCTGAAGAGCGGCAGGCCGGTGGTCCTTTGCGTCAACAAATGCGATTCGGTGGGAGAGCCGCCGGCAGAATTTTACGAATTTTATAATCTTGGGCTGGGAGATCCGGTGCAGGTCTCTTCCGTTCATGGGCATGGAACGGGCGATCTGCTGGATCGAGTGCTGGAACATTTTCCTCCGGAGAAGGAGGAAGAAGAAGACGGAGAGCGTATCCGGGTCGCCATTATAGGCAAGCCCAATGTGGGGAAGAGTTCCCTTGTGAATTACATTACGGGTGAAGAGCGTTGTATCGTTTCCGATATAGCCGGCACTACCCGCGACGCTATCGATACAGAGGTGGCGAACGAACATGGCCTTTTTACACTGATCGATACGGCGGGCCTGCGGCGCAGGAACAAGGTGGAGGACGCCATTGAAAAATACAGCGTTCTGCGGGCGCAGATGGCTATCGAACGCGCGGATGTATGCGTCATCATGATCGACGCTTCCGTAGGCTTTACAGAGCAGGATTCCAAGGTGGCGGGCCTGGCCCATGAGGCGGGCAAGGGCAGCGTCATCGTTGTCAACAAATGGGATGCAATCGAAAAGGATGGGCGTACCATGCAGGAATACAGGGCTCAGCTGGAAAAGGATTTTTCCTTTATGCCGTATGCGCCGTTTCTTTTCATTTCCGCCAAAACCGGCCAGAGGGTGGAACGCCTTTTTGATTTGGTCAAGCATGTGGCAAATTCCAATTCCATGCGGATAGCTACAGGCATGCTCAACGACGTTCTGGCTCAGGCCACAGCCAGGGTGCAGCCTCCCACGGATAAGGGGCGGAGGCTGAAGATTTACTATATGACCCAGGCGACTACCAAGCCGCCTACCTTTGTTTGTTTTGTCAATTCGGCAGAGCTGTTTCATTTTTCCTATCAAAGATATTTGGAAAACAGGATCCGCGAAACCTTCGGGATGGAGGGAACCCCGTTTCGTTTTATCATTCGTGAACGGGGCGACAAATAATAAAGGAGTGAGTCTATGCTGTATTTTGCTCTTTCGGCAGCGCTGACCGCGCTGATAGCCTACCTCTTGGGAAGCGTCAGTTTTTCTATTTTGTTCACAAGGCTTTTCGATCAGAAAAAGGATATTCGTTCTATGGGGAGCGGAAATGCCGGTGCCACGAATGTTTTGCGCTCTGTGGGTGTAAAGGCAGCCGTTTTTACGTTCATTTTTGATTTTGCCAAAGGTGTGCTTTCCGTTTTTATCGGCAAAATGATCTTTCAATATCTGGCGATTCCCAATATCGCCGGGATCAGCGATTTTGAGCTGATTCAATTCGGAGCTTACATAGCCGGCTTTTTCTGCGTTATGGGGCATATTTTCCCCCTGTATTTTGGTTTTAAGGGCGGGAAGGGTGTCCTTACCAGCTGGGCGATCATCGCGCTGATCGACTGGCGTTCTTTCATAGCCGTTATTGTAGTCTTCATCATCGTGTTCCTTTTTTCAAAAATCGTTTCTCTGGCCTCCATATGCGCCGCCGCTTCCTATCCCATATGCACACTGGTGTTCAATTTGGGGATCGCTTATTTGTGGCAGCATTCCGTGACCGTCTGGTATGTTGTGATCACATTCCTGGTAGGGACTCTGCAGGCCGGCATTCTTATTTGGAAGCATCGTTCCAACATTCAAAGGATCCGCCAAGGGACAGAAAAGAAGATCACGATCAAGAAAAAAGCATAGACAGTTCTAAGAATTTTCTCCGCTTTGCAGTGCGCAGGGCGGAGTTTATTGTTTTAGCGTTCAGAGTGCCGGAACCCTGATTCTAAAACTGAAGCTGTGTTGCAGAAGGAGGAAAAGATGGAGGAGAACAAATATCCCATTTTGCTGAAGGCCTGTTTGGCAGAGCGATTTGGAAGAAAAATTTTGTATAACGGGGGTCTAATAGCTGAAGCGGGCTTTATATATCTTTTAGGAGAACCGGATAAGGAATGGCTAGAAAAACTGAGATGCCAATGGAGCGATAGAATGTTTGTGTGCGTTTCCCAAAAATGGGAACAGGCACTTTTAGAGAAGTATCCAGGCTTAATATGTACGACCCGATTTGAAATGAAAGCACTCAAATCAGAGCATCTCCCCGCGATAACCAGCTATATGCTTCCGGAGAGCTTCCAGCTGACGCCGTTTGGAAAGCATGAATTTGAGCTTCATCCGTTTTATCATGGAAGCCGATACTCCAATTATGAGGAATTTAAGAAATATGGAAGCGGCGCCGTGATATGGCATGAAGGTAAAATCGTAGCCTCCGCGTCCTCTTTCCTCTCGTATCAAAAGGAGGTAGAAGTGGACGTTTTTACGCAAAAAGAATATAGAAGGCGTAGATTTGCAGCGGCATGTGTGGCATACATGTTGGCAGATTGCCAAAAGAAGGGGATCGTCGCACACTGGGATGCGCAAAATATAGCCTCCCGCCATTTAGCGGAAAAGTTAGGATACCGGCTTGAGAGGGACTATAAGGCGTATTCCTTTCTGGTTCCGGAAGAACCATAAGATATGGAAAATATATAGAAAAAAGGAGCCTTCCTTTGGAAGACTCCTTTAACGTTTCGGATCCATATCAGACAGCTCTTGTAACCTTGCCGGAACGCAAGCAGCGG
>URRG01000037.1 GCA_900550095.1 uncultured Oscillospiraceae bacterium | reverse complement strand
AGAATGCCGTAGCTTTCCAGCATGCCGGCTCTTGGGCTCCACCAGCGTAACTTTTGTCTCCAGCCCCAGCACGCTCTTCAGCTTATCGTGCACATCGCGCCTGAGCTCTTCCAGAATGCCGTAGCTTTCCAGCATGCCGGCCGAAACCAGCTCCACCTTGACCTCCAGCGTATCCATAAAGTTCTTCCGGCGGACCACAAGCTGGTAATGAGGCCCGATGCCCTCCATTCCCACCAGAGCGCTCTCGATCTGGGAGGGAAACACGTTGACGCCCTTTATGATGAGCATATCGTCCGTGCGGCCCATGGGCTTATCCATGCGCACATGTGTGCGTCCGCAGGCGCAGGGCTCGTAGTTCAGGCGGGTGATGTCCTTAGTGCGGTAGCGCAGGACGGGCATCCCTTCCCTGTCCAGCGTGGTGACCACCAGTTCGCCGGCGGAACCGGCAGGCAGGGGCTCCAGGGTATCCTTATCCACGATCTCCGGAAGGAAATGGTCCTCTGCAAAATGAAGTCCGCAGCGCAGCTCGCATTCTCCGGAGACGCCCGGGCCCGTAAGCTCCGTAAGGCCGTAATTATCCGTGGCCTTGAGACATAGGCTCCTTTCGATCTGTTCGCGCATTTCCGGGGTGCAGCCCTCGGAACCGAAAAGCCCCAGCCGCAGCTTGTAGGCGTCCATAGGATAGCCCGAATCCCGCACACATTCTCCCAGATACAAAGCGTAAGAAGGAGTGGCCACCAGGCCGGTGACGCCGAAATCCCGGAACATCATCATCTGCTTCACCGTGTTCCCCGTGGAAGCGGGGATCACCGTGCACCCTATTTTTTCCAGGCCGTAATGCAGCCCAAGCGCGCCGGTGAAAAGGCCGTAGCCGAAAGCGATCTGGAAGATATCGTCCTCCCTGGCCCCGGCTGCCACCGCCACCCGGGCCACGATATCGCTCCAAAGCTCCAGATCCGCCTTGGTGTAACAGCCCACCGTGGGCTTCCCTGTGGTTCCAGAAGACGCGTGTATGCGCACGATCTTCTTCATGGGCACGGCCAGCATCCCGAAGGGATAATTATCCCGGATATCGTCCTTTGTTGTGACGGGGATATACCGGATATCCGAAAGGGTCTTGATCTTATCGCCCGAGGTGATCCCCGCCGCCCCCAGCTTCTGATGATAAAACGGAATGTTGTTATAGCAGTAATCGACCATTTTCCTGAGCTTTTTCAGCTGCAGCTCTTCCAGGTCTTCCCGCTTCATGGTCTCAACATCTTTTTGGAAAAACAATACGACACCCCCAAAAAATAAAACGCGGCCCCGCGTTTTTGTTGTCCCTGCTATTCTAAAAGCTGAAATCCCGTCCCCATCCCCGGCAGACACACGCCCTGCCGTATACGTACGGCGGCCTCGCCGCCCTATCGTGCGGAATCGGAATTTTATTTGGTGTGGTGCTGACAACTTAATGAAATAAAGTCTTTCTTGTTATTTTACCGTATTCCCCTATCTATTGCAACTGTTTTTTGCCCTGAATAGAGCCGGAAAACCTCGAATCCAGCAGAAGTCCCTCAGAAAAAGGGAGAACTTCCCGGCACGGGAAACACAAACGGCCCGTCATGTCCCGACAACAGAAAAAAGGACGCTCGCTATCATGAGGAAGGCGATGAGCCCCGCTACGATGCGCACAAGCAGGAGCCTTTTCTCTGTTTTCGGCTTCCGTTTCTCCGCCTGCTTTTCAGGAAGCGCCGCATTCCGCTTTCTTTTCTTCTGTTTCAAGCTTGATCCCCCCTGACTGGTTTGCTCAATATGTTGAGAACGATGCCATCCGCCGTGCCTTTCAGCCATATGTCCGGCCACAATCGAAATATATACAAATCGCCCGATTTGAACCGCATAAAAAACGCTGGATCTTCCCAGAGGCGGTACGGCGTGAAAGAAGTGACCCAGAAACCGCCCTTTTTGAGAAAAACGGCATACTTCGCCCATTCCTCTTCACGCCTTTCCATCCTACCCTATTCAGAAACAAAAAGCAAGGTTTCTCAAGCCGGAGGCTTCCGGCGGACATCGCGGATATTCCCCGGTTTCAGAGAAAAATCGCAGATTTCGAGCAATTTCCCATAAGGAGCATTTTACAATTACGGAAAGCGCAAAGGAGCCGCAGAAAAATATACAGAAGGCAAAATCAAAAAGTAACAAAACTGTAGTTTACATAACTGTTGACTTTCCACATCAAATGCAATACAATGCAAACGGATATACCGCCATTTGTATTTTCAGCCGAAAGAGGCTTTAAAAGGGAAAAATCCCGCTTTTCAGGTCATACTAAATACACTGCGCCGTCTTCTTCGCATATTTCAAAAAAGCGAAGCGCTCTGTGAACTCCGGACGCACACCTGTAAAGAAGTGTCTCGAGGTAAGGGACATCTGAACTCTTCTTTTCTGCCGGCCGTACACCATGCGGACATAGCGGTGCGGGCGGAAGCCGTCCCTTCCCCGAAGCGCCGGGAAATGCCGGTAAATAGAGATAGACGGCCGCAAACGGGTTCCTTAAAGCGGCAGAAAGAGCCAAATAATACCGGCTGGCCGCCGGAATCCCCAGTTCTGCCGCCGTATGGATACATTTCATGTGCATATTTTTTGATGAAAGATAGGAGCGTTACCTTTGCCGGACCGTAAACAATATAGAAGTCAAAACAGCCGTTCATCATCCAGCCGCGGGGGGCGCTCCCAAAGCTCTCCGCAGAGAGGCCGCGCCTCCGGCGCCAGCCCACAGCGGTATGGCGATATAGACCGTTATAATTATGTAGACAGGGACATCTACAGCAGCCGAAGCGCTGCAGCAAGAGCCAGTACGGGGCATCCCTCAGGTGGAAAGCGCAGGAAAAAGCCCCGCCACAGAGGCCTTAAGCGCCTGGGAGCGGCCCTGCTTTCGCTGGTGGTCTTTCTCTCTCTGGGCGTAATTGCCTACGCCGGCGTCATGCTCAGCCGCATGAACCGGCAGGAGGCCGACACGGAAAGCTATGTGCAGCAGCCCTCCGACGCCCCCGCCTGGGCGGTCGTGGACGACGACAAAATCACCAATATCCTCCTTCTAGGCGTGGATAAGGGCGACGACGGGCTTTCCAGCCGGTCTGACACCTGTATGCTCATTTCTATCGACAACCACACGGGCTCCCTGCGCATGGTCTCCTTTCTCAGAGACCTATACCTCGAAATCCCTACCGTTGGAAAGGCCAGGCTCAACACGGCTTACACCCACGGCGGCGCGGCCCTCACCATGCAGACGCTGGAAAACAATTTCCGCATCGCGGTGGACAAATATATCGAGATCGATTTTGAAGGGCTCACCTCCGTCATCGATCAGATCGGAGGGATCGATATAGAGGTAAGCGCCGCAGCCGCCCAAGAGGAAAATGAAATGATGGGCAGCGATCTGAAGGAAGGCATGAACCATTTGGACGGAAAACTGGCCCTCTATTACGCCCGCATCCGGCATATAGACAGCGATTTCGGACGCACAGCCCGGCAGCAGCAGGTTTTAAAGGCCATTATGGACAAGTGCAAAGGGAAGAACCCTGCGGAACTGAGCGCCCTGGCCTATGATTTTCTCCCTCATGTGACCACCAACCTCAGCAACGGCGACCTGCTCTATCTCATCTCTCTGGCTCCGCAGATTCTGGACGGCTATGAGATCGAAAACGCCCATATCCCTGCCGACACGGCCTTTCAGGATCTGACGCTGCCCAGCGGGGCCATGGTGCTGGATCCCGACCTGGAGGAAAACTGCCGCATTCTGCGGGAATTCCTCCATTATGACGCCGGCGCGGCGGACAGTGGGGAATAGGTTTCTCATTTCCAGCGGTCCCCGTCCCCCGGTCATCTCTACTGAAGCCAAAAATGGCCGCAAACAGCCTCGCCCTGCAGCGAAGTCAAGAGACTTCTCCGCAGGGCGTATTTTATATATCCCTCTATTCTGTACCTTCTTCGGCAATTATTCGCCGTTTCTGTTGAATTTCCCATGAAAGCTGACTATAATAGATGTGTCTGTTTATATGCAGCTGCAGGACCGTTCATTCTGCGGCGGGGATCCGTTCCCCCTTGATTCGGCATTCCGCCGGTTGACGGATGAATATATTGAAGGAGACCGTACGTATGGAAAAGAAAACCTTTTACATCACAACCCCTATTTACTACCCGTCCGGGAAGGCCCATATCGGCCACAGCTACTGCACGGTGGCAAGCGACGCTATCGCCCGCTACAAGCGAATGCAGGGGTATGACGTCATGTTTCTCACGGGAACGGACGAGCACGGCCTCAAAATCGAACAGAAGGCCCAGAGCGAGGGGATTTCTCCCAAAGAATACGTGGATCGAATCGTTGCGGATTTCCAGTCCTTGTGGAAGCTTCTCGATATTTCCAACGACCGCTTCATCCGCACCACAGATGATTACCATATAAAGGGAATCCAGAAGATCTTCCGGCAGCTCTATGAAAAGGGCGAGATCTACAAAGGAAAATATGAGGGCTGGTACTGCACCCCCTGCGAATCCTTCTGGACGGAGACCCAGCTGAAGGACGGCAAATGCCCCGACTGCGGCAGGGAGGTCAAATGGGCGGAGGAGGAAGCCTATTTCTTCCGCCTTTCTCAGTATGGGGACAGGCTCCTGAAACTCTATGAGGAGCACCCGGAATTTATCCAGCCGGAAAGCCGGAAAAATGAGATGATCAACTTCATCAAACAGGGCCTGGACGACCTCTGCGTTTCCAGGACGAGCTTCACCTGGGGCGTTCCGGTAGACTTTGACCCCAAACATGTGGTCTACGTGTGGGTGGACGCGCTGCCCAACTACATCACGGCTCTGGGCTACGGTTCCGATGATTTGAGCGATTTTCACAAATACTGGCCGGCGGACGTGCATTTCGTGGGAAAAGAAATCGTCCGCTTCCATACCATTATCTGGCCCGCCATCCTCATGGCGCTGGAGCTTCCTCTTCCGAAGCAGGTATACGGCCACGGCTGGCTTCTCTTCGGGGACGGCACCAAGATGAGCAAATCCAAGGGCAACGTGGTGGATCCCAACATTCTCTGCGAACGCTATGGAGTGGACGCCATCCGGTATTTTCTCCTGCGTGAGATCCCCTTTGGAGCGGACGGCCTTTTTACCAATGAGGCCCTTATTTCCCGCATCAACTCCGACCTTGCCAACGACTTGGGGAATCTTCTTTCCCGGACGACGGCCATGGTGCAGAAATACTTCGGCGGCGTGATCCCCGCAGAAAGGGAGAACGATCCCCTGGATGAAGAGATCGTTTCCATGGCTTCCACGCTGCGGGAAAAATGTGACAAAGCCATCGACGGCTACCAGTTCTCCGCCGCGCTGGCAGAAATCTGGAGGCTCATTGCCCGCTGCAACAAATACATCGACGAGACCATGCCCTGGGCTTTGGGCAAGGATGAGAGCAAAAAAGCCCGGCTGGCTGCGGTGATGTATACACTTTGCGAATCACTGCGTATTGTATCCATCCTGCTGGAGCCCTTCATGCCTTCCACTACGCCCCGTATCCAGGCCCAGCTGGGCCTGACAGCCGAAAATGCCTCCTATGATTCGGCGGCAGAGTGGGGCCGTCTCCCTGCGGACGCTGTGATCCAAAAGGGCGAGACCCTCTTCCCCCGCATCGATGTGGACAAGGAGATCGAGGCCCTGAACGCCCTGATCCCCAACCCCATGGAGCAGAAGGCAGAGAAAAAGGAAGAAGCCTCTGATCAGAATCCCCCCGAGGGAACAGCCATGATCTCCATCGACGATTTTGCGAAAGTGGAGCTGCGGGTGGCAAAAGTCACCGCCTGCGAACCCATCAAGCGCGCCAAAAAGCTTTTGAAGCTCACGCTGGATGACGGCAGCGGCATCCCCCGCACAGTTGCCTCCGGCATCGCCAAATGGTATAAGCCGGAAGATTTGATCGGCCGCAGCGTGGTAGTGGTCGCCAACCTGAAGCCCGCCGTTCTCTGCGGCGTGGAGAGCCAAGGTATGATCCTGGCCGCGGATGCCGGCGAGGACGATGTAAAGGTCCTCTTTGCCGACGGGATACCTGCGGGTTCCAAGGTCCGCTGATACGCGCGGGCGTTCCAGAGAGCGGCGGATCGAAAACACGCCGCCCTTCGGCGCCCTGCCTTTCTGAAAACAGCTTGTCCGCTCTGCCGGCAGGCTGTTTTCATTGCCTTCTCTCTTGAAGGGATATGGTCCCCGCGGGGCTGCGGGAACAGCGTTTTCCGGCAAATTTCTTTTTCGTCCGTTTTTGCCCGTTCTCCGCCTGCCCCTGTTCCCTGAAAAGCCCCATTCCTTCAGGAATATATACGCCTTTCTAAATTTTATATACACTAAAACACAGGAGGACAAATCCGATATGTACGAGCATCACAAACGAGCTATAGAAAGCTTGAAAAAATATTATGAGGGGGATCCCGAAGTCCTGGGCGTCGTTCTGGGAGGATCGGTGGCAAAGGGGCTGGAACGCCCAGACTCCGATATCGACGGAATGGTCGTCGTCACCCCGGAGCGCTACGAAAAACTGAAGGCCGAGGGCCGCATCACCGAATGCATCACCGGCTACTGCGACTATGAAGGCGGTTATTTCGATATCAAGTATATGACCAAGGAATATCTGGAGGCCGCCGCAGACCACGGCAGCGAGCCCACGCGGAATTCCTTCCTGTGCAGCCGCTGCATTTCGTATACAGATCCGGAGATTCCCGGCATCGTGGAGCGGATTCCTGTTTTCCAAAAGCAGGAAAAGCAGGCAAAACAGAACTCCTTTTACGCTGTGCTCCATTATGCCACCGGTTATTTCTGGCAGTTTGTGGACGATCCCATCCTCCGTTCCCGCACGGTATTCGAGATCGTGCACTTTGCTCTGCGCATGGTCATGCAGGACCGGGAGGTCCTCTATCCCTGCAGCAAGAGCATGGGAAAATACATAGAGCGCATGGAAAACAAACCTCCCCGGGTCCTGGAGCTCTGCGCCCGCTTTGTGGAAGATCCCACCACGGAGAACATGAAATCTTTCGTAGACTATGTGCTGGAAAACATCGAGTATACGCCGCCGAAGGATTTCCACGAAATCGGCACCCAGTTCCTGGCGGATAACGAGCAGTGGTGGTATAAGCACCGCCCCTTTATCGCCGAATGGTAAAAAAGGCGGCGTATGGTTCTGAAAACACAGAATGTGCCGGCTGCACCGGCTGCAAAGGATGAGCGGTTGGGCGGCATACATGCAGAAGCGACCTGCTGCTGCATTTCTGAAAGGAAACGGTAAAATGGAAAAAACAGATACGGCGGCGTCTGAATCTCTAAGTATCTTCGATTCCCACGCTCACTACGACAGTGAACAGTTTCAGGAGGATCTGCATACGCTTCTTCCTTCTCTCTTTCAAAAGGGCGTGTGCGGCATTATGAACTGCGGAACGGATCTTCCCTCCTCCCGCTTTACCGCAGATCTCTGCGGTCAGTATGCTCCCATATACGGCGCGGCGGGCATCCATCCCGAATGCGCGGGAGATCTGCCCGAAGGCTGGGAAAAGGAGCTGGAGGAAATCCTTCGTCTGCCCAAAATGGCGGCGGTTGGGGAGATCGGTCTGGATTATCATTGGGAGGACAATCCCGGAAAAGAAGTGCAGAAAGAGGTTTTTGCCGCCCAGCTGCGGCTTGCAAACCATCTTGGCCTGCCGGTGATCGTTCACGACAGGGACGCCCACGGGGATACCATGGAACTTCTTCGCCAATACAAGCCGAAGGGCGTAGTACACTGCTTCTCCGGCAGCGTGGAAATGATGCAGGAAACCGTGAAGCTGGGGATGTATATCGGCCTGGGAGGGGCTGTGACGTTCAAGAATGCCCGGGTGCCCGTGCAGGTGGCGGCCAAAGTCCCTCTGGACCGCCTTCTCACAGAGACGGACTGCCCGTATATGTCCCCAGTCCCCTTCCGGGGCAAACGGTGCGATTCATCCATGATCGCCTATTCCGCAGGAAAAATAGCGGAAATCAAAGGCGTTTCCCTGCGGGAGGTCCTAGAAGCGGGAAAGAGGAACGCGCAGAAGCTCTTTTCTCTGCCGGCGTCTCTCTAAATCCGGTTTTCTGCGGCAGGCATGGAGAAGGGCTTACGGATCTATTTACTTTGATTCCCGGCGCGAAGGCGGCAGGCAGCCTCTCAGGTTCCCGGCGCCGCCGTTTCAAGTAGTACATATGCACATTATCGATATTGGAGGAATAGTATGGGCGGATTTTTTGGAGTAGCATCAAAGGAAGACTGCGTATTCGATCTGTTTTTCGGGACGGATTACCATTCCCATCTGGGTACGCGGCGGGCAGGTATGGCGGTTTACGACGACGAACGGGGCTTTGACCGTTCCATCCATAATATCGAAAACGCTCCCTTCCGCACAAAATTCGATAAGGATGTAAGCGAGATGCACGGATATCTGGGGATAGGGTGCATATCCGATTATGAGCCCCAGCCTCTGATCGTCCGCTCCCATCATGGAACCTATGCCATTACCACCGTGGGAAAAATCAACAATACGTCCGAGCTTGTGAAGGATATCTTCAAAACAGGCCACACCCATTTTCTGGAGATGAGCGGCGGCGACATCAACGCCACGGAGCTGGTGGCTGCCATTATAAATCAGAAGGATAATCTGATCGAGGGCATCCAATATGCACAGGAGGTCATAGACGGCTCTATGACTATCCTGCTCATGACCCAGCGGGGCATCTATGCCGCTCGGGACAGGCTCGGGCGCACTCCCGTCTGCATCGGGAAAAAGGAAGATGCTTTCTGCGCCTCTTTTGAGAGCTTCGCTTACCTGAACCTGGGTTACACCGAGGAACGGGAGCTGGGGCCCGGCGAGATCGTCGTCATGACGCCGGAGGGCGTGCGGACTCTCGTGAAGCCCGGGAAGGATATGAAAATCTGCACCTTCCTATGGATCTACTATGGATACCCCTCATCCTCCTATGAGGGGATCAGCGTGGAAAAAATGCGCTGCAACTGCGGCGCCATGCTGGCAAAGCGGGACGACGCCCATCCGGATATCGTGGCCGGCGTGCCTGATTCCGGCACCGCCCACGCCATCGGATATGCCAATGAATCCGGTATCCCTTTCTCCCGCCCCTTCATCAAATACACGCCTACCTGGCCCCGTTCCTTTATGCCCACGATCCAGAGCAAGCGGAACCTGATCGCCAAAATGAAGCTCATCCCTGTGCACGACCTGATCCAGGGGAGAAGCCTTCTTCTCATCGACGATTCCATCGTCCGGGGAACGCAGCTGCGGGAAACCACAGAATTTCTCTATCAAAGCGGCGCCAAAGAGGTGCACATCCGCCCCGCCTGCCCGCCTCTTCTCTACGGCTGCAAATATCTGAATTTCTCCCGTTCCAGCTCGGAAATGGATCTCATTACCCGCCGGGTCATCCGGGAGATCGAGGGAGAAAATCCCGGCGTGGATCTCACCCTCTATTCCAACCCGGACACACCGGAATACAAGGAGATGCTGCGCCGCATTGGGGAAAAGCTGAATTTTACCACTCTGCGCTACCACAGGCTGGACGACATGATCGAATCCGTAGGCATCGAACGCGAAAAGCTCTGCACCTACTGCTGGGATGGAAAGGAATAAGGGAAGCTTCCTTTTCTCCCGATATGCCTAAAAGGGTTTTGCCTCTTGCAATATTCCATTTCCCGTGCTATAGTGAAAGAAACCGGCAGGGAAGAGTGCGGCAAAAAGGCTCCGAAAAATCATCCGTAATGGATTTTCAGGAAGCGTATCTGCGTGTCTTCCCGCCTGAATTCCGAGAAAGGAAAAAGGTTGAAAAACATATGATTATTCGCTGACTTCAACACAAAACAAAAGGGAAGCCAAACCCGCCAGCCCGTTTAGCGGCCGGGGTGGGCGGTATGCCTGTGTTTTGTGCTGGAGCCGGCGATTTTTGCAGTATTGGGAACTGCGCTCCTACGTTCCCGGTCCTTTTGACCAGGCCTCTGGGCGCATTCCAGCCCCGGTGTTTTGCATCTCTCTCCCCTTGGTTCTTTCCGGGGATAGGAGAATTTTCCGTTTCCGGGCTTCTGGTTTTCCATACCATTTCCCTGTAAAAACAAAGCCTTCCAGCACAAAACGAGTCACACTTCGATTTCGTTTTGATGGGAGGCTGTTTTTATGGCAAAAATACTGCTTCGGGCAGAGCGCCTGAAAAAATCCTATGGGGAAAGAACCATTCTGGAAATCCCCGAGCTATGCGTATATGAGGGGGATCGCATTGGGCTCGTGGGAGCTAACGGCAGCGGTAAAACCACTCTGCTGCAAATTCTGGCAGGCTGCCTGGAGCCCGATGAAGGCACTGTGGAGCGTTTTTCCTCCACCGCCTATCTGCGGCAACTGGGCGGGCCGGAGGAAGAGCAGAAGGAACCCCTGAACGAATGGAGGACAAAAGGCCTCCATAGCGGCGGAGAAAAAACCAGGCAGCGGATTTCCGGCGCACTGGAAAAAAAGGCCGGCCTTCTCCTGGCAGACGAACCCACCTCCAATCTGGATGAAGACGGAGTGCGCCTGCTCATGAAACGCCTTTCCGCCGTAAAAACCTTTCTGCTGGTGAGCCACGACCGCGCCGTATTGGAGCGCCTATGCCAGCGCATTTTCGAGCTGCAGGAAGGGATCCTCACCGTCTATGAAGGAAATTTCAGCAGCTACAAGCAGCAGAAAGAGGAGAAGCGCCGCCGGCAGCAACAGGAATATGACCGGTATACAGAAGAAAGGCGGAGGCTGGAACGTATCTTTGAGGATAAGCAGCGCAAGGCTGAGTCCGTCGCCCGCCCCTCGGGGAACATGAGTTCCCGGGAAGCCCGCCTGCGGGACTATCTCTCCCTCTACCGCTCCACCGACACGACCCAGCGGGCCATCGCCCGCTCGGCCCAGAACGTGAAAAAGCGCCTGGAGCATTTGGAAGTGAAGGAAAAGCCCCGGGAGCCTCTCTGCGCCCGGTTTGATTTTTCCCTGACAAACCCGCCCGTCAGCCATATCGCCATAGAAGGGCAGGATATCTCCTTCTCCTATTCCGGCGGCCCTCCTCTTCTCAGCCATGTCTCCTTCCAGATCCCCACCGGCAGGCGCACCCAGCTATGGGGCCGGAACGGTTCAGGAAAAACCACCCTTCTGAATCAGATCGCCGCCTCAGAGGAAAAGCCGCAGAATAGAGTGACTGGACGGCTCCGGCTGGCCCCCGGGGTGAAGCTGGGGTATTTCTTTCAGGATTTTACCAACCTGCAGGCAGAAAAAACAGTCTTGGAAAATGCCACGGAGGGGGCCGTTCAAAGGGAAGAGACCGTCCGCAGCCTGCTGGCCCGGCTGCTGTTTCGCGGGGATGAGCTCCGCAAGCCTGCAGG
>URRG01000036.1 GCA_900550095.1 uncultured Oscillospiraceae bacterium | reverse complement strand
CCATGCGCCGCACACAGAGCGCGGAGCCGCGCCGCGTCGCGCAGCGCTTTCAGAATATTCTTTTATCCTCATTACAGGCGCGTATCACTTCGATCTCCTCCGGATCGTAGGGAGTAAAATCATCATGGAAAATATCGTGCATCCAAAGCCCCGTATCGATATCCGGCAGGCTCTTGATAAATTCCCAAACGATATGAAACTGACTCTTACCATTCACAAAACCGAAGAAATAGCTTCCTACCCCCTCCTTCTTCCACAGAGGCAGATGCGTCTGAATCAGACTGCGGAAGGGCCTGTGAAGCCATTCCGTATTGATAAGAGGCCGGTTGAACTGCCTCAGATATTCCACATAGGACTTGGCATGGCTGTAATCCCCATAAAAATGGAAGGTCACAATATCCGACAATTCAATGGAATTCCTCTCTATTTCCGTATAGATGAGGGGTTTCAAAAGCCCTCCGTAGGGCTGGTTCGGAGAACCGCAGCCCCATATATCCGCTGTAAGAGGCTGTTTTACGTCCGCCTCCCGAAGCCAGCCAAAAATGTTTTTCATCATGGGAAGGGACCGGCATTCCCTGGCGGAATTCCCCGCTTCGTTCCATACGTTCCATATGAGGATCCTGTCGTCCTGCCCGTAGTGCTCCGCCAATTCTTTGACATATTGGCGAACGACCGGCTCCATCTCCGGCTCGTCCGTAATGCTGTATCCTACTACCTCCCCGTGCTGAGTGCTGTCGTCGAAAGGAGTCACCGGACTTCCGCCGAAATAGCCGGGAACAGGCTCCGGCTGAGGCCCCAAGGGTTTTTCATGGTATTTTTCCTTGGGGACGCAGCAATCCCCAAACAAAATAGGCATCATGGTCATATGGTACTTTTCCAGCAGATCCAAAAATTCGTCCAGGTTCTGAAAAAAGGTATCGTGCTCCTTCTGCCACACGTTAAAGGGCAGGTGCACCCGGACGCTGTTGAACTTCAGGCTTGCCGCCAGCGCTATCTCCTTGGCGGATTCCCGAAACGCTTCCTTATGGCCATACTGCTGCAGGAACCACTGGCTCCCCGTCATGGAGCCGCTGGGAATAAAGTTAAAGCCGCTGATCCACTCGTGAGAGCGGTACCACTGCCAGATTTCTTCTTCCGTCCATCTGCGTTTCATCGCGTTTCCTCCTTGCTTTCCATCTGCGCTGTCCTCTGCCGTCATTGCAGCAGAAGGCAGGAATCCTCCAGGAGCCTCGCCAGCTTATAAGCCAGCCGTTTGACCCCCAGCACATCCCCGTTTTTGAGCAGGATCGCTATCTGCCTTGTGGGGGGATCATACATTGGGACCAGCTCGCAGGCCTCCAGAAGGTTGGCACAGAACTCAGCGGCCTCCAAAATCTGATCCAAAGGCTTTGTGGCTCCCTTGAAACCCTCCGTATGATCCTGCAGGGCCTCTCTCACCAGCTGGATGGCCCTCTGGGCATGCCCCTCCTTGTTGGGGTTGGGCAGCACGAACCCTTCAGCGCTCCGATTCCTGGTGAATCCCATCACCGCCGCGGGGATGGAAGGATCCCGAACGGAACCGTCCTCGTAAAAGATGCCGTGCACATCGTTCCAATACCCTGTGATCATCAATTCAAAAAGATACCAGCCGGTATTGTAGGAACGGCATACATCCAGCGAAATATCGTAGGGATTGGCCCGGCACAGGCAGCAAAGCTCGCTGTTTAGGAAGGGCTTCCCCGTTTCCTCAGAAAGCTTCACGGCCGCTTCATAGGCTTCCTCCATCTTCCGGCGCGTGGGGCTGTAGTCATGAAAGCTGAACACATCCACCTCGTCTACGGTGGGGGCGACGTCCGGCATTACCGTGTGCCCCACCGTGACGGCGTTTTCAGCGTCAAAAGATTTGACAAGCCGGCAGTAGTGACGGATAAACGCGCAGACCTTCTCCCATCTGGCGCCGCGCTCTTCAGCCGGCGCTTTCAGAATAAAATCGTTGCAGGAGGGCTCGTTCATCACATCCCACATGATAAGGCCCGGCTCGTTCTGAATCGCCGCCGTCACATCACGGACATATGCATCCCCTCGCGGACGGAAGCCCTCTTCGAGATCGCCGGGCTCCAGGCCGTTCCCATTAAAAAGGATCGGCATGGTGGTGATCCCCATCTCATAGGCGACCCGCACAAACCGGACCAGCTTCTGAAGAAATCCTTTCGGATCCTTTTCATATGCGCGGCAGGAAAGCCAGATCCGCGCGCTGTTCAGCGCAAGCCTCCTCGCATAGCCCAGCTCTCTTCTGAGCTGCTCCTCCGGCACATATATACTGCCGGAATAGCAAAAGCCACGGATAAAACTGTAATCGTCCAATACCTTCATTGTTACAATCTCCTCCACAAAGGATACGAATTATCCTTTTACGCTTCCCAGTGTCAAACCCTTTGTAAAATACTTCTGCAGGAAGGGATACACACAAATCATGGGAATAGCCGCCACAAAAAGTTGAGCAGCTTTATATGTTTCCGTACCAATCTGGCTAAGTTTTGCAGCTTCTTCAGGAGAAAGATCATCCAGATTTACATTCAAAACAGATATTTGCAAATAACTCATCAAGGGGTACTGAGAAGGATCGTTCATGTAAATGATACCCTGGAACCACTCGTTCCACTGGGCCAGGCTGCAGTATACAGCAATGGTAGCCAGAGAAGGAAGGGAAAGAGGCAGGTAAATGCCAAACAGGATCCTCCACTGACCAGCGCCGTCGATCAGAGCGGCTTCCTCAATTTCACCAGGGATCCCGCGGAAGAAATTCAGCATCAGGATCACATAAAAAGTGACAACACTAGTAGGAAGGATCAGAGCCCATATAGTTCCCAACAGTTTTAGGGAGCTGATGGTCAGATACGTTGGAATCAGGCCGCCATTGATCAGCATGGGGATAAAGAAATACCAGGCAAAACCTGTCCTTCCCAGAAATTTTTTATTATCCTTGGAAAGAGGATATGCAGTAAGTGCAGTCAACACCAATGTGAAGACCAGAGAAATAAGCACTCTTTCAACAGAAATCAGCATAGAACTCCAGAAAGACCGCAAACTCAGTAAATAGTCGTAACTGGCAAGAGTAAACCGCTTGGGCCAGAAAGTTACATTACCCGCAACAACCTGAGCGTTGTCGCTTAGAGAAACCGCCAGCATATAGACCATCGGCGCAATACAGAGCAAAGCGACCAGGATCAGAAATATGCTGTTGATTACATTGAAAATCTTTTCCCCTTTTGAAATCAGCATTCTGCACCCCTCCTTTAAAAGATCTTATATCCGGCAAACTTATAGGCCAACCCGTAGGACGTCCCCACAAGGAACAACGAAATAACAGATTTAAACAGGCCTATAGCAGTGGAAAGTGAGAAGTTCGCCTGCACCAGACCGATCCGGTACACCAATGTATCCAAGACATCTCCGGTCTGATAAACAGCAGGACTATAAAGGTTATAGATCTGGTCAAAGTTCGCATTCAGGACACTACCGATATTCAGAAGAGCCATCAAAAGAATGATAGGCAGCATGCCGGGAAGCGTTATATGCCAAATCTGCTTGAATCGATTGGCACCATCTACAACGGCGGATTCATACAAACTGGGGTCAATAGACGTTATAGCCGCCAAATACACGATGGTGTTAAAGCCAAATTCCTTCCACAAATCCGTAACAATCACCGTGCCGCGGAAGTAGGAATTGCTGCCGAGGAAGAAAATCGGCTCGCCGCCCAAAGCAGTAATCAGCTTATTTACAATACCATATTCAGGTGAAAGAATATCAACAAATACACCAGCCAAAATAACCCAAGAGAGGAAGTGGGGCAGATATACAATCGTCTGCACCGTTCTTTTTAACTTGGAACTGCGAAGTTCATTAATTAAAATCGAAAAGAAGATGGCAATAATGACACTTAAAGACAGTTTAAAAACAGATATAACAATCGTATTTTCTAGTGCATGAAAAAAATCAGGATTTTTAAATATCTCCTCAAAGTATTTAGTGCCTACCCATTTTTGATCACCAAATAACCCTTTGGCCGGAATAAAACGATAGAAAGCAATTTTCAATCCATAAAGCGGAAAATAGTTAAAGATAGCAACGAGGATGATGCCAGGAAGCAACATCAGATAAAAGGGAACACTTTCTTTAAACCTTTTGCCCAGCGGCTTTTTATGTACGCCTGCGGCGTTGCTGCGGCTTGCCATTTTCCAAATACCTCCCCTATAGGTTTTATAAAAGCAAGCCGCTGGCGGCGGCAATTTTTTCCGCTGCCAGCAGCCCCTTTTTATCAAATATTCACACAAGAAACTTTAAGAAATATTCTTATCCTCTGGCATCAACAAATTCCTGCATCTCAGCAGTGATATCGTCACCACCGTTGGCCTTCCAGTTCTGCACAAAGGTATCGAATGCATCGATGGAAGATTCGCCTGTGATGATCTTGGTAATTTCCTGAACTTCCAGGGATTCCAGAGAAGCCTGCTTATCGACCATGGTCTCAGATACGAAGGAGCCGCGCACATCCGTCAGGATGTTGCCCTTAGCCTCCATATCAAGGCCATACATGAAGGTCTCGCCGCAAGTATTATAGACAAACTGCCAGGAAGGAGAATCAATCCCCTGTACTCCATTCGAGTTCACCATATCCCTGCCATCCTTAGCAAAGGCCTGGATATTCACAGCGCCATCTCTGGCCAACAGGTTGTTCTCGCACCATTCCTTAGCTTCTGCATCGTTGTCATTAATGATCTTGAACCAGTTGGTCCAACGCTCAGTATTTGCATGAATAGTCTCGCCTGCAAAGAGGTTGTTGCCCCACGCGTCCCACAGACCATTGGTGGTATTAGTTCCGTCTTCTTCAATACCCTGATACTCTTCATAGGTAATGGCCAACTCAGGATGACCCTCGGGACCCTTTTCCTGAGGACCAATGCCCATGAAGTGGATATAGTTGACCATCTTGGTTACAGCCTCAGGATGTTCATAGCCCGCCTTGACAACAACATATTTATTGGTCAGATCATAGATAATCGGGGTGGTTTCTTTTTCACCATCCAGAGAGGGGATGGGATAGGATTTCCATTCCAGAGAATCGGGATCCTTGCCCTCTGCATCGTAGTTCTTATAGAGAGACTGAAGAGCAGTACCCATTAGACCAGTCCACTGGATGCCGAACATGCAGCCCAGCTGCTCTTTAACAACCAGCTCAGCCTCTTCTTCAAAGGTCTTGACGATGAATTCAGGATCAATCAGACCGTCCTTATAATACTGAGCCAGCTTCTCCAGAGGCTTTTTCATCTCAGGCTGAACAGAGCCATAAAACACGGTGCCGTCATCCTTTTGAAGCCAGGAATCCGGATATACACCGAAGATATTGCAGAAGCTATAAGCTTCATAGCCAGTATCCCACAGATTCTTGGAAAGACCTAAGCCGTATTCATCTGCCTTGCCATTTCCATTGGGATCCTTCTCCTTGAAGGCATAAATCATTTTCTCGAAAGCTTCGAGAGTTGTGGGTTCTTCCAACCCCAGATCCTTTCTCCACTTCTCATTTACAAACATAGCATGAACAGTCTCGATTGCGGGCTGCACCCAAGGCATAGCATAAAGCTCGCCGTCCACGGTGACCGTGTCGAAGGGAACTGTGCCATTGCGGGCCATGTTTTCTTTGGCCTGTTCAGAAGCATAATTGTTCCAAGCAGCCGTCTGGGGTTCCAGAAGGCCTGCTTCGATCAGTTGCTGCGTCTGAATTAAAGATGTGGTAAAACAGTCTGGAAGCTGGCTGGGATCAGTCATCATAACGGAAATACGCTGGTCATACTGCTCCTGAGGAGCAAGGAACACATAATCAATGGCCAGATTGTAAACTTCCTTATACTTTTTGACCCACACATTGTCCTTGAAGTCGGCGTCAGTTGCCGTAGCGGAAATAGCGGTCGCTGCGGTCATCTTTACCTCTTCCTCATACTTGCCAAACGGATCATACTCTTCCGAATTATCGCCACTGGTGGTGGAACTTGTTCCGGAAGAAGAATTCCCGCTGGTGCTGGAAGTGCCACTGTCGCCGCTGCACGCGGTCACAGAGAACACCATTCCAACAGCCAGCAACATGGCAAGAAGCCTGCTCATGGTTTTCTTCATGTTGGATATTCCTCCCTTGTTTTTATTGCAAACGGAAAATTTTCCGTTTGTTGGGCATTGTATACTCAATCCATCATCCCATCGAAAGCATCTTTTACAGCATCCGATGCAATTCGGATTGTTTCCATATAATTTCCGGAAACATTCCGGGCAAAAAAGGAAATGAGACCTTTTCCACTCCATCCTGCAGGGGCCTTTTCTTTTAAGGGAAGCTTTTCAGACAAAGGTTCCATTTGATCTGCCGGCCGGCCTGTACCTCTTTCAAAAGCAAAAGACTCCCCGCCAAACTGAACCGCTTTGCTGTACCCGTCTTCCATTCTATAATCAACCCGGATGCAAAGATCCGCTTTCCCCCTTGAAAAACTGCATTCCAAAAGGAGTTCGTTTAGCTTCTCATCAGTTTCAAACTCAAGTGAAAGAATAGTTCCCTCACCGGTATACCCATTTGCACCCAGATACACAGAACCGCTCCCAACGTCATATTCCGCAAAGGTTTTTCTATATCTATCAGGGTACCAATGCATCGCTCTTTTTACGGAAAATCCTTTATTAAAGACTTTGGGGTTGTGGCGGGCATTGCATTCTATGTACACCACGTCATAAACTCCCAAGGTGAAGCCCTCAAAATTCACTTTCCCATTTACCACCGGAAGCCGCATCCGCACCTTAGGCCTGAGCTGGGGATCCCTCTGAAGAAGCTCCAAAAAATCTGCATCTACAATACACACATCGGCAGATTCAAATTTTTCAGGTATACCCTTCAGTGCCTCCGTATACAGAACAGCTTCATCCGATCCATTCCAAACCAAAGCAGAAAAACGGTTTTCATCACAGGATGCCATGCAACCTATTTCCTCCGGCATATCCACAGCAACTCTTCGAGCCGGCATTCTGGAATAGAGCTCAAAAGCAAAGAAACCGGGAAGCAGTCTTCCCAAACGATCTACAAGGCCAAGGGCATCCACTCCGGATTCCAAAAACTGCGCCCAATGTACCAACTCCACATCTGTCTCTTCCAAAAGTTCCTGAATCGCCGTAAGAATCTGCGGAACGAGTGCAGGCTGTTCCAAAACAGTCTTTTTATAAGGCCACGGCGGCGGCACTGTATTGAATTCGTTTATATGTATCCCTGCATTTTTAAACCGGCTGTTTTTCGAGAGGGCCTCCCGTATCAACCCCAGACGGGTAAGATAAATTTTATTCTTATTTCCATAGCTATGGAAAGAGAAAAAATCCAGTGGAAGATCGTTCTGCTCTACATAGGAAAGGAACCGTTCCACATTCTCTTTGCACTCCTCTGCCGGTAGCACAAACGCCTCGGCAGAACCGCCTACCAAAGCCTCCGGGTCTCCTTCTTTTATGCCCTGAACGCCATATTTATAAAGGGTATTGAACTCATCCACCCACCCGTCAAAAAAAGCGCCCGGATTGATAGGTTCGTTATAGATTTCCTGATATCCCAAAGGAGAGCCTTGTTCTCTGTAATGGCGAGCAAATTCCCGCATAATCTCTTTGTATTTTCCCCAATCGGTGGGAATGGAGCGAAAGCTTCCTTGTTCAGGCTGAACGGGAAGTGGGATATAACACCAGGAATAATAAGGAGAAACATCGTTTTTTTGCAGTTCTTCTACGAGCCTGTCCGATGCATTCCAATGATATTCCACATTTTCTGCCGTTCCATCCGCCATATTTCCTAGTTCCATGCTGCGGTCACCGATAAACAGATCGATTCGCAGGGAAGGAACCTTACACCTTTGAAACAGATAAGCATCTCTTTCGTAACGACTGAGCGGCACTAAACCAGAATCAAACATAGCAAATTTTTTAAACAGTGGAACCCCCTCTACCCTGGAGAAATCCACCTTCACACTCTTCTGCGCCAAATAAATGCTCCTTCCTTATAGTTACCGCTCTACATTCCACTGGAAAAACCTGTTTTAAACGATAATCTACAGTATTTCCGTCTTTATTATCTTTAAGTAACGGACATAAAAAACGTCCCATTCCATACAGGAAATGAGACGTTTTCTATAATTAATATAAAAATTTGGATAATTGAAAAATTGTACCTTTTCGTTCTACTGCACCTCGCAGGCATATGCTGCTGCAAAACAGCCTATCTATGTCTGCACAAAGGAACTGTCATGGAATATCGGTGAAAACATATAGGCACTTTGCTATTATACATTTTATCCAAAAACTTATCGAATATTTTTGACGTATTTATTCTATCATTAACAAGCGGTTCCTTCAATAGCATTTTTTTGTCATTTTTATACTATTTTGCTATTGTACTGGATTTTGATTGAAAAGATGAACACTAATATCGATTTTTATGTATCATTTTTGGTATATTAGACTGCTTTTCTTATATCGCCAAAACTACAAATCTATAATTTCTGCAGTATTTAAAACTTTTTTATGCAAAACATTAAAGCCACAGAGAAATACTATAGTGTAAGCAATTTTGATCAACAAGGGACATACGACCTAAAATATGTTTCCAATCTATTCCATATACCGGATGCATCCCATAAAGCACCGTCAAAATGACTAAACGGCTATTTACGCTATACCCGAGAGCCGCGGCCCCTGAAACACAAACAGCAAAAAGGACAGACGAAACCCCAATCCGTCTGTCCCCTGCAAATATCTTTATTCCGCTTTTTCAGAGAAGAAGGCCTTGAATCCACGGTATGTCATATACACATCCAGTTTGGAAACGATCTCAAAGGGAGCGTGCATGGAAAGCACGGGAACACCCACGTCCACAACGTCTACATTGAGGTTTGCGATGCACATGGCCACGGTTCCGCCGCCGCCTACATCTACTTTACCCAGCTCACCCGTCTGCCAGAGCACACCGTTCCTCTCAAAGAGTGCGCGCACCTCTGCCATGAATTCCGCGGTGGCTTCGCTGGTTCCGCTTTTGCCGCGGGCGCCCGTGTATTTCATGACTCCCACGCCGCCGTTGAGATAGCAGGAGTTCGCCGCTTCATAAACGGAAGAATAGGTAGGATCATACGCCGCGCTCACATCCGCAGAAAGGCACTTGGAGCGGCTCAGAACGTGGCGGGGCTCCATCCCCTCTGCCTGGGCCAGATCCGCCACAAAATACCGGAGGAATTCCGAATTCAGTCCGGTGTTCCCGTCGCTGCCCACTTCTTCCCTGTCCGCCAAAACGACCATGGACGTGTTCTCCGGCAGTTCTGTTTTCAAAAGGGCCGTAAGGGCCGTATAGGCGCAGACGCGGTCATCGTGGCCGTAAGCGCCCACCATGCTCCTGTCGAAGCCGATGTCCGCCGCCTTGAAGGCAGGCACAAACTCGATGTCAGCGGAGACAAAATCCTCTTCCGTGATGCCGAACCGGTCGTGAAGGATCTTCATCACATTGAGCTTGACACCGTTGGAATCGTCTTCATCCCCAAGTGGATAGCTGCCTACCAGAATGTTGAGGTTTTCTCCCTCGATCGCCTTGGAAAGGCTCTTTCCCATCTGCTCCGCACCCAGATGAGGCAGCAGATCCGTCACGCAGAACTGGGGCTCGCCGGCCTTTTCGCCCATGCGCACATCCGCCTTGGTGCCGTCCTTCAGGATCACCACCCCGTGCATGCTCAGAGGGATGGCCGTCCACTGATATTTTTTGATTCCGCCGTAATAATGGGTCTTCAGAAGGGCCAGATCGTCCTTCTCATATAGGGGATGGGGCTTCAGATCCAGCCGGGGAGAATCGATATGGGCCGCGGCGATTTTCACGCCCTCCCGGCAGCCCTTTTCGCCGATGACGGCAAGGATCAGGGATTTACCCCTGTTGTTCACATATACTCTGTCGCCGGGCGCATACTTTTTTTCATGGTCAAAGGGAACAAACCCCTTCTTTTCCGCCATGGCCACCGCCGTTTCCACAGACTCCCTCTCTGTTTTGGAGGCATCCATAAACGCCTTATACTCTTCACAGTATTCGTCGGCCTTTTTGAAGGTCTTTTCCTCCGTCTGATAGCACCCGCTGGTTCTGGGGATCAGAAGCTCCTTGGTCAGCTTTTTCACATCGGGTTTCTCCGCTTTTTTTGCCATTTTTGTTCCTCCATTCATTCTATATGTCAGGACCATGACACCGCCTTACAGGCCGTACAGATCCTTATATATGATTTCGCTCCGAAGCACGGCGTCCACATACCTTTCCGTCTCCCCATATGGGATCGACTTCAGCGTTCTGCCGTCGTCGGAATATTCCGGCGTTTCCAGCCAGCCGTCCACCCTGCCGGGGCCGGCGTTATAAGCGCACAGGGCCGTCTCTTTTATGCCGTCGTATCGGTCCAGCAGATAACGGAGATAGCCTGCGCCAAAGTGGATATTCACCTCCGGGTCATAGATATCCTCCTCTGTATACAGATCCCCGTCCTGCAGCTTCGTTTTCAGCCAGTCAAACGTTTCGGGCGTGATCTGCATCAGCCCGTGAGCATCTGCACGAGATACCGCCTTTGTATCGAATTTGCTCTCCGTGCGTATGACCGCGCAGAGAAAAGAGGTCTCCAGACCGTTTTTCGCCGCCTCTTCCTCAATATATTCCGTATACAAGAGCGGATACATATTCTCCATCAGGAGCCTGTAGCCCTTGCCCACGGCGAAAACCGCCCCCACAAGGATCACCGCAAGACAGATCCAAAATCGAAGTCGTCTCTTTTTCTTCATCTATTCCTCCATGATCCGGCGGAAAAGAGCCCTCACCTGTTTTTCCAGAAACTCCGGCCCTTCTCCTCCATTCAGAAGATACCCGGCCCTTTCGCAGTAATAGGCGTCGTCCTTCTGCGCTTCGGCGCGCTCTTCCGCCTGTTTCCGGCTGAGCCCATCCCGTTCCATGACGCGGCGGAGACGCAGCTCCCGGTCCGCCAGAATGGCTATGGTCGTATCAAGGGAGCGATATACTCCGCTTTCAAACAGAAGGGCGCCGTCTACCAAAACCATTGGAACGCCGGCTTCTTTCCCTGCGCGGATGCGGCGCTCCATCTCCCGGATGATAGCCGGGTGCGTGATGCCGTTCAGCTTTTCCGTCTCCTCCGGGCTTCGGAAGGCCCGCTCTGCAAGCAGCCTGCGGTTCACAGAACCTCCCGGGGCAATATCATCCCCAAAAGCTTTCTTTAACGCGTCGACGCATTCCGGCATGGTGAGAACGTTCCCCGCCAAACGATCACAGTCAATAATCTCCGCCCCCAAAGAGCGGAACATTTCAGCCGCCGTGGATTTTCCTGCGCCGGTAGGCCCCGTGAGCCCGACCACCTTAATCAACATGGATCACCTCGAATCCTGCCGCCCGTATAAGCCGGTTGTAGACCGCCAGACCTACTCCCTCCGGCGGCGGGCAGCGGGCATAGACAATTTTTGCCTCAATCTGGTCCAGCCGGCGAAGCGCGTCGAAAAGCTCCCTTGC
>URRG01000035.1 GCA_900550095.1 uncultured Oscillospiraceae bacterium | reverse complement strand
CGAGGCATCCGTATTCTGCAGATCGCGCCCCGGCCCTTTGATTTCTGGTCCACCATGTGCAACGAAGGGGAGCTTTTGGAAAAATTCAATATCCAGCTTGCCCCCATTCCCATGCCGGAGCTGACCGGAGAAGTGAAAAAGGCAAAGGAAGAAGGGGAAGAAGTCCGGCTGGTCATGGAATACTGCCGCCGGGCCATGGACGTAAGGATCACAGACGCGGAGCTGGAAAATGTAGCGGCCCTTAAAGTGGCCATGAAGCGCCTGGCCCAAAAATACGGCTGCAAGGCTGTGGCTATCCAGTGCTGGAACGCTCTTCAGGGGGAGCTGGGGATCATGCCGTGCGCCGCTAATTCCCTTATGAACGAGGAGGGGATCCCCGTGGTATGCGAGACGGATATCCACGGGGCGGTGACAGCTCTTCTGGCGGAGGCTGCCGCCATGAACGAAACGCCTTCCTTCTTTGCGGATTGGACAGTGCGCCACCCGGATAACGAAAATGGGGAACTTCTGCAGCACTGCGGCCCCTGGCCTATTTCCTGCGCGGGGGAAAAGCCCTCTATCGGCTACCCTCTGGCCTTTGATTACCCCGGGGCCGTGGAGGCGGAGGCCAAGCACGGGGAGCTGACCATCTGCCGCTTCGATGGGGACAATGGTCAATACAGCCTGCTTCTGGGGAACGCCAAGGGTATTCCAGGGCCGTATACCAAGGGAACCTATCTCTGGATCGAGGTGAAAAACTGGAAGCGCCTGGAGGCTAAGATCGTGGAAGGGCCCTATATCCACCATTGCGTGGGAATCCACAGGAATGTGGCGCCCGTTCTCTATGAGGCGTGTAAGTATATCGGGGTGCAGCCGGATCTCTATGACGATAACGAGGAAGAGATCCGCGCCTATCTGCGGGGAGAATGACGCATATGGAAACGGGGAGGAATGTAACCATGAGCCCACATGCATCAGGAGCATCTGAAACCGCCCATGGGGGCAAAGCCCCCCTGGTGCTGGCCATAGACCAGAGCACCTCCGGAACGAAGGCCCTTCTCTTCGGCGGGAACGGAGAGCTTCTGGGCCGGTGTGACCGGCCTCACAGGCAGAAGATCTCTGAAAACGGGTGGGTGAGCCACGACCCCATGGAAATATGGGAAAACACCCTTCTGGCTGTGAAGGATCTGCTGGAAAAAACGGAAAAGGCCGGCGTCTCCAAGGGGGATATAGCCGCCCTTGGCATCAGCAACCAGCGGGAGACCGCCATGGTGTGGAATGGGGAAACAGGCCTTCCCATTGCCGACGCCGTTGTCTGGCACTGCGCCAGGGGCGAGGGGGTCTGCCGGGAGCTGGAGCAAGGGGGAAGGGCGGAAGCTATCCGGGAAAAAAGCGGCCTGCCCCTTTCGCCTTATTTTTCCGCCGCCAAGATCGCCTGGATTCTGCAAAACACCCCCGGCATACCGGAAACGCAGGAGCTGCAGGGAAAAAAGCTCCGCGCCGGCACTATGGATAGTTGGCTCGTCTATAAGCTCACCGGGGGGAAGAGCTTTTGCACGGACTGCTCCAACGCAGCCCGCACCCAGCTGTTCAACATCCGGGAAAAATGCTGGGATGAGGAACTCTGCCGGTGGTTCGGCATAGCCCCCGCTATGCTGCCCCAGGTGCTGCCCAGCGACGGATATTTCGGAGAAACGGATCTCGGCGGCATTTTGCCCAGGCCCATCCCCATCCGGGGCGTTTTGGGGGATTCCAACGGGGCCCTATTCGGCCAGGGGTGCCTGCAGCCCGGCATGATCAAGACCACCTACGGAACAGGCTCCTCTGTGATGATGCACGTGGGGGAAGAGCCCGTGAAAAGCGAAAACGGCCTGGCTTCCTCCCTTGCCTGGGGCAGGAGGGGGCGCACAGAATACGTTTTGGAAGGAAATATCAATTATACGGGCTCTGTGATGAAGTGGATCACGGAGGATCTGGGGCTCCTTTCCTCCCCAAAAGAGGCGGGAAAGGTGGCCCAAAGCGCCGACCCGGAGGATACGGCCTATCTGGTTCCCGCCTTTACGGGATTGGGGGCTCCCTACTGGAAAAGCGATGCGAAGGCCGTGCTCTGCGGCATGACGCGCTCCACAGGCCGGGCGGAGATCGTAAAGGCAGCGGAGGAGTGCACGGCTTACCAGATCGCGGATATTCTCGCTCTTATGGAGGAAGAATCCGGCATCCGTGTTTCCGAACTTCGAGTGGACGGCGGCCCCACAAGGGATGGATATCTGATGCAGTTTCAAAGCGACATTTTAGGAATTCCAGTGGCCGTCCCCAGTCTGGAGGAGCTTTCCGGAATGGGAGCCGCCTATATGGCGGGTATAGCGGCGGGAGTATATGAGGAGGAGATCCTTTCCCGCACGGAACGGCAGTGCTTCCGGCCTAAAATGGTGGCCGCACGCCGGGAGGAAAAGCGCCGGGGCTGGAAGCGGGCCGTGGAGATGCTGCTCAGGGAATAAGGAAGGCAGGGGCTTTGCTAAAGCCAAAGCACGGAGCGGCGGGCAGATGCCCGCAGAAGCTGCAGCCGCGAAAGCCTGCGCGGCATGGGGCCGGGAAAAGCGGGACAGCGGCTTGGAAATTCCCGATTGGATGAATCAAAAGACAGGAGGATTTGTATGGCTTTGTATATAACGGAAAAAGGGGCGGGCGTGGAGAACAGCCGCCCACAGGTGGAAAAATGGGATTTTGTAGAGATTTCTTTAGAGGGCCCCAGAGATGGGAACCCATTTACAGAGCGGTTTGTAAAGGGCGTCTTTGCGGGGAAGAACGAACGGGTGAAGGCCGATGGCTTTTACGACGGGGAGGGCGTGTATAAAATCCGCTTTATGCCTTCCTTTGAAGGAGAATACACCTATGAGACGGAGGGGAATTTCCCCGGCGCCGAGACGAAAGGGCGTTTCTTCGTCCTTCCTGCAGGGGAAGGCAACCACGGCCCCGTCCGGGTTGTGAACGGCCGCCATTTCGCCTATGAGGACGGCACGCCCTATTATTCCGTGGGCACCACCTGCTATGTCTGGTGCCACCAGCCGGATGCCGTGTATCAGAAGACTCTGGAAGAGCTCCGGAAGGGGTATTTCAACAAGATCCGCTTCTGTATTTTCCCTAAGCATTATATCCATAATTTTCGGGATCCGGAGACCTTCCCCTACGAGGGAACGCCGGTAGACAATTCCGGCCTAACCGAGGAGAATTTTGCCTACAGCGTGGATTTTTCCGGCAATCACTGGGATTTTCACCGCTTCAGGCCCGATCACTTCCGCCGTGTGGAAAAGGCGGTGGGAGAGCTGCGGGATCTGGGTATCGAGGCCGATATCATCGTGATGCATCCCTATGACCGGTGGGGCTTTTCCGCCATGAGCCGGGAAGAGGACGATCTCTACTGGAATTATGTGGTGGCCCGGCTTTCTGCCTATCGAAACGTATGGTGGAGCCTTGCCAACGAATACGATCTGCTGAAGGAAAAGACCCTGGAGGATTGGGAGCGGTATGCCTCCATCCTCTGTGAAAAGGATCCCTATATGCATTTGCGTTCCATTCATAACTGCATTGAATTTTACGATTACACCCGGCCCTGGATCACCCACTGCAGCATGCAGCGGCAGGACCTTTACCGCCATGTGGAGTATACGGACGACTACCGTGTCCGCTATGGGAAGCCCGTTGTGTGGGATGAGATCGCCTATGAGGGGAATATCGACATGGGCTGGGGAAATATCTCCGGAGAGGAGCTGGTGCGCCGTTTCTGGGAAGCTTCCCTGCGGGGCGGCTACGCCGGTCATGGGGAGACCTTTATGGATCCGGAGAACGACATCCTCTGGTGGAGCCATGGAGGCGAGCTCCACGGGGAAAGCCCCGCACGGATCCGCTTTTTGCACTCCATTCTCTGCGAGACACCCGGTATAGGGCTGCGCCGGGGCGAGGGAGTCTTCGACGAAACCGTGGCCGTGCCGGATACTCCCGGCTGCGGCGGGTATGAAATCCATTATTATGGCTTCGGAAGGCCATCGTTCCGGGAATTCCGGAAGGAGCCGGGTGTTTCTTACCGGGCAGAGGTGATCGACACCTGGGGAATGACCGTTACCGACGCGGGCGTGCACAGCGGGAAATTCCGCATCCCCCTTCCCGGGAAGGAGTATATGGCTGTGCGGCTCATCCGGGTGTGAGAAAATAATCTGTGAAGGTATGAAGAATGGGAACGGCAATTTGCAGACTGCCGTTCCCATTCTGCTTTTGGGTGCTTTTGGGCGGATTTCACATCTGTTTGCTCTACCAAGGACGTATGCGTATGCGTTTGTATACTGCGGAGAATAAAGCCGTAGAGCCGCAGGGTTCGGGAAGCGGCGGGGGCTGAAGACGTCTCCCTCATTTCCCGTCTGTGCCGGAAGGGAGGTTTTCGGAAGCTTCCGTAATCCGCGGGGAAGGGAGCGTTCCGCTTTCCGGAGCGGGGGAAGGCGGGGCTTTCCCGCCGGAGTTTCCAGGCCGGCTGATTTTGGAGACAGAGGCCTTCCATTTCTTCGTCTGCCACAGAGTCATGACGCACAGCCCACGGAACCATTCATCAGAAGCTGCGCCGAGCCATATGCCGATGATGCCCCATTTGCACAGAACGGTGAAAACGTAACTGAGGCCCACATTCAGCACCCATATGGAGCTGATGGCGATGATCATGGGCCAGAAGACATACCCAGCCGCCCGAAGGCCCTGATTGTGGGTGTGGTTAAAGGAGCGGGCGATGTGGATAGCGATATCAATGGCCAGAAGAGGTTTGGCCATTTGGATGATCTCCCGGCTGGAGGTGAAGAACCCCATAACCTGATCGGAAAACACAAAAAGCAGGGTTCCAAAAAGAATATTGCAGGATACCACATAGCGCCAGATTTTGTTTATATATTTGTATGCTTTTTCCGTCTCTCCCGCGCCCATCATATGGCCGGAAAGGATCTGGGCCGCCTGCCCCAGGGAGGAACCCATGATGTAGGCATAGTATTCTATATTCTGCACATAGGTTTTCGTGGAAAGGGCCGCCATGCCGTAAGCTGCCAGAAAGCTGGTGGTCACCACCTGGGATGTGGTGTAGCAGATGCCCTCGGCGCTGGTCATCAGGCCGATGCCCAGAATGCGCTTGATATAGAGCAGTTTGAAGCGGAACAGATCCCGCAGCCGGTAGCCGTACCGGGCGTGGATGAGAAGGAGAACCAACGCAAGAAGCGTGAAAGTATCGCTGGAAAAGCGCACTACGGCAACTCCGGATACCCCATAAAGAGGGATTTCAAAGGGCCTGTTCACCACCAGATAGGTGCCGGTCACATTGATGACGTTGGCGGCCATCACCACAAACATGGGAACCTTTGCATTCCCATGGCATCGGAAAAGCACCGAAATCAGGGAAGAAACGGCTGTCATCACAGCGGAGCCCCCCATCCACCGCAGGTAGACGGCGGCGTCGGGTAAAAGGGCCTCTTCCAGGGAAAGAGAACGGAGAATAGGCATGGCGCAGGTGGTGAGGAAGAGTGTGACGGCGCACCCTAACATGAAGCTGACAGTCATGGCGTTCATGCCGATCTGATTGGCTTCCTGCTCTTTTTTTGCTCCTATGTATTGGTTGATGAGAACAGCCGTGCCCGCCGTAATGGCGTTGAAGGCCACGATCACCACGTTCATGATCTGGTTGGATACGCCTACAGCTGCCACGGCGCTGTCGGAATAATTGCCTAAAAGGGAAATATTGATCGTTCC
The DNA here is from genome assembly GCA_900550095.1 of uncultured Oscillospiraceae bacterium. Classification (GTDB taxonomy): domain Bacteria; phylum Bacillota; class Clostridia; order Oscillospirales; family Acutalibacteraceae; genus UMGS1264. The sequence goes on along the minus strand of URRG01000035.1, from coordinate 5,920 downwards.
CATAAAGGAACGCAGCACCGATTCCACCAGGATAGGAATCGCCAGAGAGATAAGCCCCATTTTTTTAGCAGGCTTTTCCATACTTTTGCCGCCTTTCTTTTTATGAATTGCCGCCTATATCTCCGGATATGGGGGAAGATGAAACGAATATAATCATATTAGTATACATATCAGTGCGGATATCAATAAACAGCTCTGACTTTTCTATCATACTGCAAGCAGGAACCTTTGTCTATAAGGACAGTACAAGAATTGCTAAAAATTTTACCGGTTTTTTGAAAGTGCTGCCGGCAGCCTCACATGTGCTTCTCCTCAGGAGTCGGCTTTCCATGCGGATATACACAATTCTGTATCCGGTTACCCGGCAGGACGGCGGGACAAAAAAGAGCCCTGCTCTTTTTTGAGCAGAGCAGGGCCGATAGATATGACGAAGCGGCAAGGTAGGGTTATTTCTCACCGGAGGGAAGAGGCAATTCTTCTCCCGGAGCGGCAGGCTTGCCAAAATCCGGGGTGCCGTCTTCGCGCCAGGTGAATTTCTGGATACACGCGTGCCTGGCCCGGCCTCCCTCTCCGGTAAAAGGATCTGTTATCAGGTGGTAGACGAGATAATCCTCGGCGCCGTCCGGCGAAAGGGTGAAGCTGTTGTGCCCTGGGCCGTAGGCTTTGTTTTCCATGCACTTCTGGAATACGGGTTCCGGGGATTTTTTCCAGCTTCTCGGATCCATCAGGTCGGCGTTCGCATCGGCGGTGAGCATTCCCAGGCAGTAGTTATCTGTCCAGCAGGTATTGGCGGAATAAGCCAGAAAGATCTTCCCGTTTCTGTAAAGAGCGGCAGGGCCTTCAAGGATTTTCCAGCTGGGATCTTCAGAGGCTATTTCCCAATCGTATTCTGCCCTGGCGATGCAGACAGGCTTTCCCTTCACCCGCAGAGGGGATTCCATTTCGTAAATATACAGGCTGGAGACGGTGGTGGGGAAATTCTCGTAGGCGGCATAGACGAAATACAGCTTTTCTCCCTGCCGGACTATGGTCCCATCGATGCCCACAGGGTCGCAGCCGGTTTTTCCGGCCAGTTCCCAGGCGCCGGTCATGGGATCCGCATCCCGGCAGACGAGCACATGGCCGGTGCGGGTGGTGTGGCCGATCCCGTAGTCATCGGGGGTGGTTCCCTTGTAATCGTCCCCGCTGAAATAGATATACCATACGCCGTCTATCCTATGAAGCTCCGGCGCCCAGATATTGTGACAGCAGGAGCCCTCTTTGGGGGCTTCCCAGATAATTTTCCGCTCCTCGCTTCCAATACCCGTCAAGGTGCGGGAACGCATCAGCTCCAGATTTACGCCGGTGGTGCGGATAAAATAGTAACACTCCGGTCCCTGCCGATATACCCACGGGTCAGGAGCATTTTCAAACACAGGATTTGTATATGTTTTCATGGGTTGTTCCTCCTTTTACCAGCAGACAGAGCAGCACTACGGATGAAAAAGAGTGCCTTGCCCGCTGCCTGCGGCAGCTTCTGTTTGCAGTATACATTCTGAATGCATTCCCGGCAATGGAAAATACGAGCAAAAAAGGTAGGATTACGCGCATGTGCGGGCACAAAGCTCTGGGGCCGAGTGTTCCTAATGGGAAGCTGTATTACTCCTCCCCTCAAGGCCAAAAAAATAAAAACCCGGAGCGGCATAGCATTTCCGCCGCCGCTCCGGGTCATAGGAAGTCTTTCTCTTTTCAGGCTTCTGTTAAAGGTGCTTCCTCTTTTTTTGTGTCAGAGGTTTCGATCTTTTGGATGGCGTGCTTCCATTTCCCCGTGCGGAAGCGAAGCCAGAAGAGCACGAGGCGCACAAAGCTTTCTATCAGCATGCAGGTGCAGGCCGCAGGAAGCCCCATACCCAAAAGGCGGATACAGATTACGGCCCCTATGGCACGGATGCCCCACATGCCTGCTATGGTGATGATCAGAGGCCATAGAGTGTCGCCCGCTCCACGCAGAGCGCCCGCCAATACCTGGGCCCCGCTTTGAGGAGGCTCCAGAAAGGCCACGATGCACAGGCATTGGGAGGCAAGGGCTATGACCTGCTGATCCGGTGTGAAAATGCTGACCAGAGGGCCGGCAAAGAAAAAGAGACCGGCTCCCGCCGCCACCATGACCAGCATGGAGGAAAGCAGGCAGGTATATGCATATTTTTCAGCCAGCTTGGGCTTTCCTGCCCCCAGCGCCTGCCCCACCAGGGTGGTGACGGCGGTGGCAAAGGCAAAGCCGGGCATATAAGCGATGGATTCGGCTGTGAGATATACGGTGTTCGCCGCTACTGTGATAGTTCCCAGGCTGGCGATGGAGGCTGTTATGACGATCTGCGCTCCGGACATGCAGAGCCGTTCCATAATTGCCGGAAAACTGATGCGGAAGATCTGCCGGGTCAGGAGCCAGTCCACCTTATAGCTTTGTTTCAAAGAGATGCGGAAGGGGGATTCACGGCAAAATACAAGGGCTACGGCGATAACGCCGCCCACCGCCATGGAAAAGGCTGTGGCTGCCGCGGCGCCGTTGACGCCCCAGCCCGCGCCGGGCATAGAAAAGGAAAGCCCCAGGATATCCACCGGCCGCGTGGGGTAGATCAGGAAAAAGTTCCCGATCACATTGAGAACGTTGACACCGCTGTTGATCCAAAGAGGCGTTTTGGTATCCCCGCAGCCCCGGTATACTGAGCAGAACAGCATGGAAGCGATCTGAAAAGGCCGCCCAAGAGCCGTGATCATGTTATATTGGGTTGCGGCCTCCAGTACATCGGGTTCCGCACCCATCCACAAAGGGATCATTCGGCTCAGAAGGCCCAGGATGATCCCAACAGGGAGGCCTATGTAGAGCAGCAGCAAAACGGTGTGACGAACCAGTTTTTTGGCGATATCCAAGTCGTTGGAGCCGATGCTGCGGGAGATAAGGGCCGTTACCCCTACGCCCATCGCCATGATAGAGCCGTTGACCAGCATGATGACTGAGTTGCTGATAGAGACCGCCGCGGTGGCAGTGGCCCCCAAAGTGCCCACCATGGCGGTGTCCGCATAGCCAACCAGAGTGGTGAGAATTTGCTCTAAGAAGATAGGCCATGCCAAAAGCAGGACTATGGAAAGCGGAGAACGCCCGCTTCCGATCAGACTGACTGTTTTCTCTTTCGTATGCAAAATCTGTCGCCTTCCTATCCAATAAACTCCTAAAACCAGGCAGACCGGATGTCTGTCTTTACGCTTTATTCTATCATATTAGTAAAGAGGAGACAAGAAGCCGGGCGTATTTGTATTGGTTGAATTGTTGAAAACTTTTGTAATAAAATTGGGTTTTTAATATACTGTAAATAATAAAGATTCTTCCGGGAAACGTGGCATAAAACTGAAAACCATATGGGCGCCTGCCCGGGAATATATACTCTGGGTACGGCGCCATGCGGAAGGGGATGAAAGTATGCTATCGGCATTCTCGCAGGATCTGACTGAGGACATATGAGCCCTGTTTTGACGCTCTCTATGGGATGCGGCTCCAGCCTCCGCACCCATGCTGGAGACCGCTGAAACGAGGAAAAAATCGAGAGGTCTTTGCGCAGGCTCCGCATAGCTAGACCGCAATCGTCCGGCGTTAAAAAAGCAGGCGGCGAAATGCTCCTGCCGCCTGCTGATATTTCATATTTCACTTCCCGTTGGAAGCCCTTTTCTCCGCATGGCGGAGCATGGTGTCCAGAACCTGATAGATACGTTGCTGCTCCTCTTTGGGGAGACGGCCGATTCGCTCTGTATATTTTGTCACCGTTACGGTGTAGCCGGTATCCAGCTCGCTGGCCAGCAGCTCGTCTGCGCTGGCCTGGAGCGTATTGGCGATGCGGAGAAAGGTGAGCAGCTTCGGGAGCTTCTCGCCTCTTTCCAGCATGCCGATATAGGAGACGCTCAAGCCCGCCCGCCGTGCCAGTTCCTCCTGGGTCCAGCGGTTTGCTTCCCGGCGGGAGCGGATACGCCTGCCTATGCTGCCGTTTGGCATGGAATTCACCTCCTGTGGTCTGCTGTGTGCAGACAGATTTCATGGGAAAGCGGCCGCTTTCAGGCGTTTCTTTTTTCGCAGAGAAGGGCGCGCTTTTCCCCACAGTATACAGTATGTGAAAGCCCCTTGGGAGGGTGCATGGAAAGCGTATGGCGGCGAAGCGTTTGGACGCGGAGAAAAAGAAGCCGTTGGTTTCTCCAAGGTTTGGATACCCTGGTCTTTTAGTCAGGAAACAGAGGCGCCGGCAGATTTCGCCAGAGCTTTTTCAGCCGTTATCAGAGGTGCAGCGCATGCAAAAATGATCGTTGAGGAACGGTTGCTCCAGATCGATGTTCCGAAGGCGGCATCCTGCCGTATCGGGGCTGAGCCGGGAACGTATTTTCCTGCGCATATGGATGCCCGGCGGGCTTTTGCCACAAACCATGGAGGCGCTGCACAGCCTCTGCGAGACGGCCCGGAAAAGCATGGGATACATCGCCTGTGCCGACAGGCGGGTGAAATCCAGGCTTTTGGGGAAGCATTTGGATGTAGTGCGTAGTGCAGGCGGGGAGAGGAGGGCTCCGCAGCAGAGGAAAAAACAAGGAAGCGGAAGCCGTTGAACGGTTCCCGCTTCCTTGATGTATAAAAATCTTTTCGACTATAAGATGCAGTATATTCCAGAATATATACCAACTGTATAAACTGCTTATATATCCTCGTGCAAATGCCTGAACATCCCTATATTCGTATCTTCCGCATCTATCGTTCTATGTGCCGTGCGTCAGATGTTGGAAGAGGCGAATCTTTTCTTTTTCCGCCGGAGCACAAAGAATACAGCGGCTGCAGCTGCCGCAAGCAGCAGGGCCGCCGCAGCGATCCCTATTGCGGGAAACGGCTCCGCTTCCCCCGGGGCAGCGGAACGGGACGCGGCAGGGATGGGCTCGTCGGGGATCTCTTCCAGCGTGTCCAGGCTTCCCTCTTCCTCCAAAATAGTCACGTCGTTCAGGAGGGCCTCCGGGGCGGTTTTTTCGGCGTCCGCTGCGGTTGTATCAGATGTATCGGCTGTACCCATCGTGTCCGTTCGATGCGCTGTATATGCTGTATCCGCCGGAATGGGTTCGTCCGGGATGATTTCTGTTCCGGCAAGGGCACCTTCTTCCTCCAGTATTACGACGGCGCCCGGGACGGGTTCGTCGGGGATTTCCTCCAGCGTATCGAGAGCCCCCTCCTCAGAGAGGATGGACACAGCTTCCGAACACGCAGCCGGCATCTGTTCTGCGGCGCAGGCTTCTGCTTCGGCGAACCCCGCCGGGGGGCAGATGAGCGCCGCGCACAGGCAGAGAAGGGTTGCTGCTTTTTGAAACCGGCTGTTTTTCATACTGTATATCCTCTTTCTTTCAAAATTATAAGAGAAGGGGGCAGGTCTTCCCTTAGATTTCGTATCGTCTGGTATCAGTATACGGCATAGCGGTCACAATTCGGTCACAAAAAACACTGATTTGAAAAAATCTACTTAAAAATTCAAAAGTTCGGAATAAAGGGGAAACGGAAGAGAAAAACAGCCCGCCGTCTTTTCGAACGGAGGGCTGTTTTGAGCATTGTTTTTCAATAGCCGTATCTGCAAATCTGCGTATCTGCAGATTTGCAGATCTATCATATCGTATATCCGCATATCCGGGAAGGGAGAACGCCGCAGGCCGGCTGTCAGAGAGGCTAAAGGCTATTCTGCCCGGCCGCTTTCCGCAGCGGCGGCCTCTTCTGCAGGCAGGTTCCACCGAAGGGTGAACACGCTGCCTTCCCCGGGGGAGCTTTCGAGGCTCAGGGAGGCGCCCAGATAGGCCGCGCCGTGTTTTACGATGGAAAGCCCCAGGCCCGTGCCGCCGATCTCCTTGGAGTGGCTTTTGTCCACCCGGTAAA
>URRG01000034.1 GCA_900550095.1 uncultured Oscillospiraceae bacterium | reverse complement strand
GTGTTGGACTACGCAGTGCTGGTTTTCAGCGCGGCGGAAGGCGTCCAGCCCCATACGGAAACCATCTGGGAGCTCCTGAAGCGGTATAAAATCCCCACCTTTCTCTTTCTCAACAAGGCTGACCGCCCTGGAGCGGACAAGGGAGCCTGTCTCCGGGAACTCCGCCGGAGGCTGAGCCCCGGGTGCTTCTGGGCGGAAACGGAAGGGGCTTTTCTCTCTTCCCAGGCTGTGGAGGAGCTGGCCGGTATGGACGAAACTTTGCTGGACAAATATCTGGATAACGCCTACTCTCCGGAAGAATGGCTTTCGGCTGCCGCGGAACTGACAAAAGAGCGCCGCTGCTTCCCATGCTTCTGGGGTTCTGCCCTGGAGGGGACGGGGATCGAGAACATATTGTGGGGTCTTGTGCATTTGGCGCCGCTTCCCCGGCGGAGGAGGGATTTTGCCGCCAAAGTCTACCAGGTCCGTTACGACGGTAAAGGAACTCGTCTCTCCTTTCTGAAAATCACAGGGGGCAGTCTGCAGGTAAAGGGAGTGGTGGAATACACGCCTCAGGGGGCATCGGCTCCCATACAGGAAAAAATCGATCAGATACGGCTCTACAGCGGAACCAGGTGGCAGCCCCTCTCCGAGGCTCGCTCGGGGGATGTGTGCGCCGTTGCGGGCCTCACCGCCATTAGGCCCGGAACCTCTCTGGGAGCGGAAACAGAGGCTCCTTCCCCGCTGCTCACCCCCGTCATCTCCGCCGAGCTCCGCCTGCCCGGGGAAATCTCCCCCGCCGCGGCCCTCCCGAAGCTGGCCCTTATAGAGGAAGAGGAGCCGGAGCTTAAGATCCGTTACGATCCTCAGCTGGGGGAAATCCATCTGCAGATCATGGGCGAAGTTCAGCTTGAGATCCTTCGCGGGCTCCTGCTCCGGCGATTCGGCTGGCAGGCAGAATTCGGCCCGCCCCATATCCTGTATAAGGAAACCGTTTCGGCGCCTGTAATGGGATACGGTCACTATGAGCCCCTGCGGCATTACGCAGAGGTGCATGTCCGCATAGAACCCGGCGCGCCGGGACAGGGGCTCCGTGCCCGGTCCGAATGCCGGACGGACGAGCTGGACAGGAACTTTCAGAATCTAATTCTCTCCCATATTTTGGAAAAGGAACACAGAGGCGTCCTCACCGGTTCTCCTCTGACAGATGTGACCGTCACCTTAACGGCGGGAAAGAACCACCTGAAGCACACGGAAGGCGGCGATTTTCGCCAGGCAACCTACAGAGCTATCCGCCAGGGGCTGGAAAAAGCCCAAAGCGTTCTGTTGGAGCCTTGGTACGCTTTCCGGATCCAGGCGCCTCTGGAGCTTGCCGGGCGTGTCATCTCCGACATCCAGCAGAGACAGGGAAATTTTGAGCCTCCTCTTACAGAGGGAGAAAGCTCCTGCATAGAAGGGGAAGCGCCTGTTTCCACCATGCTGGAATACCCATTGGAGCTGGCCTCCTTTTCCAAGGGGAAAGGCAGTATTCAGCTGCGCCCTGCCGGATACCGGCCCTGCCACAACGCGGAGGAGGTCATCCGGGAAATCGCCTATGACAAAGAACGGGATATGGAAAATCCCTCCAGCTCCATTTTCTGCTCCCACGGGGCGGGCTTCGAAGTCAAATGGCAGGATGTGGATGAAATGCGCCATATACGCTGAATCCCGTCCGGGTCTTCTATGCTCTCCAAAGACTGTCAGAGGTTTCGCCGCCCTTTTCTTCTTTTGCCGCTTTTGCTGCAAGGCCGCAGGCTAATGCTCTCTGTTCTCCCCTCCCTTCAAAAGGTTCAAATTTTAATCCTCATACGGCAAAAGCAAAGGGATGTGAAAACCTGTTTTGGTTTCCACATCCCTTTACATTGAGAAAATTTCGTTGCACAGCGCCTCCCGCATTATACCTATCCAGGATTCGGACGTCTGTCTTTGATTCCCTTTCGGAGGCGCTTTTTATTTCCCGATTTTCACCGCCGGTCCAAGGCCCCCGCCAAGCCCTGCCGCTTACACGGCGGAGCCGCGGCGTCGAAGCGTATCAGCCCTTTGCTTTGACCAGACAGCAGAGAGACATCCCTCTGAGCACCGCTCTGCCCTCCCTCACTGGGATATCGCAGGGCTTCACCACATCCTCATCCGGTTTTGCCCGGACGATCCTGCCTTCGGCATATACCGCGTCCGCACAGGTCCAGCTCCCTTCCGGAAGAATCACGGTTTCCTCGGAAGAGGAATGGTTCACAAGGTACAGCTTTTCCACTCCCTCCAGGTTTTTGGTGAGAAGAGCGGTCACCTTTTCGTCGGAATCATATCCCCGCAGTTCTCCGCCCTGACGGCCGCAGCAAGAAGCATCTCCCTCTTCGCAAACAGTGGTCCCGACGGCATAGCAGGGCTCAAAATTCCGGTTGAAGAAACAGAACACCTGGCCCATGCAGGAAAGATAACAGGAATCCTTCGTGGCCTCGATCACGTTCTGGCCCCAGGTATTGCACATATTGTTGAAATTGGCCAAGGCGAATTCGCCGCCGTAGCTCATATAATCCATCAGGCGCACCGCCCCGTTGAGGGCATAGTTCCAGCTTCCCTGGTGCGTACCGAAAACAGAGCGGTAATCGTTGGTGATTTCGCCGTGCCAACGGAAATTCATAGGGATGGAGGGATCCTCAAACGGCTCCACGGAGCCGCAGCTGGGAAGCCATTCCGTATTCACAAGCCGGATATTGGTACCGTTTTTCTCATTATACGTCCGGATCACAGGAAGCACTTTTTCCACAAAAGCAGGCCAGCCCTGCCTGTAAATAACATAATCCACGGTTTTGCCGGCAATCTCCAGCATATGGGGCAGGGCCTCTTCGGGGCTGTCATACGCCGCCATCATCAGCTCGACAGAGGGATCCGCCAGGCGCATTTCTTCCCCAAAACGTACGCACTGCTCTGCGTACTGGACAGGCGTCCACTTCCGGCAGGGCTCGTTGTCCATTTCAAAGAGCTTCACTCCATACGGATCCTTGTGCCCGTTCAGCATGCGCAGGCGCCCCATCCCCACATCGGCGGGCGCATTCAGATATTCTACCAGCTGCCGCGCCTTGAAAGGTTCTGAGGTCATCATATTGAAGCAGATCTGCGGCTCAAACCCCACAAGCCTGGAAAGCTCCAGAAATTCATCCAGCCCTACGTCGTTTTCCTCCAGGCCGCCCCAATAGTAGCTGGGCATGGGATCCCTCGTTTCCCGGTCCCCGATGGAACTCTCCCAGTTGTAAAAGCTCACGAAGCAGCCTCCGGGGAAGCGCACCACCGGGGGAGCCACCTTTCGCAGCTGTTCCACCACGTCGCGCCGCCAGCCGCCCATATTGTCCGCAGGCATGAGGGATATGCTGGAAAATACCGCCGCTCCCTTAAAGGAGAACAGAAGGGAAAGCTCCGCGGTCTCTGTTTTGGGAGCCGTAAAGCTCCATTCATAGATTTCCGTCACCGTGCCGATTTCGATGGTATGCTCCAAAGCTCCCAGACGGATGACAAAAGGATACCTTTCCGCCGTATGCTCCGTAGTGCCGAAGCCCTCCAGGCCGGCCCGGCTCAGGGAGCCTTCCGCGCCGATCTGGAACCGCAGACGGTATTCCCTTCCCTGCTCCAGATGGATGCCCTTCTGTTTCAGGCCGCACTCGCCGCCCTCCTGCGGATTCGTCACCCGAAGAGCGCTGGTGCCCTTATACGTTCTTGTGCCGATCAGATGCTTCAGGGAAGGATTTCCCACAGGCTCCCAGTCGTATTCCTCATAGCCGCTGTGCCAGGAAGGCATCTTCTCGTTATAGTGCTCCTTATCCAGCCCCAGCCATTCCCAGGTAGCTTCCGTATAGGGGGGGATTTCCCGGAAAGCCCGGTTATAGATCATTTCGCTCCACATTCCCGGGATCTGCCTTCCGAAGCCGGATTCCATAAAATTGCCGAAAATGCGTTTTTCGGCGGGCTGTTTTGTCCAGCCGCCGCTGGTATGTACGGTAAACATGCTTGTTTCCTCCTTCGATATGCGTCCCCGCTCTGCCGGGGCGCAGTCAATTTCCGTCCCCAGATCTCTGCGCTTTCGAGCCCCTGCGGAACGGAGCTTTATCTGTCACCATAGTACCACAGGAAAGAGAAAAAAAGAACCGATGAGAATTGACAAATGTTAACGTATCTTTCTGTTTGAAAAGGCAAATGCTTAACATGTTCCCGCGTCGGCCTCGCTGTCAGCCTTCTCACCCGCCGCGCTTCTGCGGGAGATTTCTTCCGGGAAAGCCCGGTACATGTTCAGCGGACGGGCGTATACTCCACGACGGCCTCTTTCTCCGTGGCTTCCAGCTTAAAAATAACAGGCCGCAGGCCGTCGTTGCAGCTGCATATGGCCACGCCGGGCCTGCGGATCCAGTCTCCGTAATAAAACAGTTCCCTCCCGGAACCATGAGCCAGGGCAAATACATACTGATAAATAGCTTTCCAGGCTTCGTCGCACAGCCCTTCCGGCTTAGCGTAATCCGCGTAAAACACCTGGCCCTCTCTCAGCATAGGACATGCTCCCAGCCCTTCAGCCCCGTATTCCGCCGCCAGCTCTGCATCTAAAGTGGTCTTCAAAACCGTGATTCTGACCTTTTTCATCGCTTGTCCTCCATATCCTAATACAATAGAATCCCAAGCATGTGCCCGCGATATCTTCTAATATTTTACCATATCTGTGAATGCCAGTCGATTTTCCGAGGAAATTTTCGTTCGCTTCCCGCAGGCAGACGAAGGTTGACGCCAATGCGTTCCAATGGTATACTATAGAAAAATGGAGAAGGGACGGTGTGTGTATGTCGCTGCTGTGAGTGGTTTTCGACTGAATTGTATAAGGCAAAGGGCAGATGTAAAAGGAACGATCCTTTTTGCTGCCTTTATGAAAACGCACACAGCAGAAGCGCTTCACATTCCTTTTTCTGAATTGACTGCATTCATGGAAAAACTGGACCTGTAGCTTATGGATCATTTCCAAAGCCAGGCTGTTTTCTGATACTATGCGATCCAACGAGGAGGCTGTCTTATTTTCACTGCTTGGTTCCGCAGGAAAAAGGCGCCGCTTCTCAGTCGCATATCCGCATATGCTCTTTGTTTCAGAGAATAACGGCAGCCCGTCGGAAGTACTTTGCACAGCTGTGTGCGGAGACGTCCGGCGGGCTTTTTTATGTTCCGCTGAAGCTCCCAAAATCCTTTGAACGAATGCAGGATACGGTTTCCGAGTATAAACAGGAGGTATTCTATATGTATACAAAGTCAAGTCATTCGGCGGTTGTCATGTGCAGCAAGGGCTATGGCCCGGCTGCCTGCAGCCGGTAAAAAAGCAGGCTTGTGCCGCCTGCAAAGCATCTGCCGCTAATAGCCCTTGCTCATTCCTGAATCATTTCTGAACGAACCTTTTAGGAGGAGCATCATGAGCTATATCAAAGCAGCCGACATACTGCCCCCTGAGCTGATAGACCGGCTCCAGCAGTATGTGGACGGAAAATACATATATATCCCCAGAAAGGAAAGCAACCGCAAAAGCTGGGGTGAAAATACGAAATGCAGAGAAGAGCTTCTTTCACGCAACAAGGAAATCTGCAGAAGATACAGAGAAGGGCTTTCAGTGGCCCTTCTTGCTGAGCAGTATTATCTATCGCCGAAAACCATACAGAAGATCCTTGCCAGAATGAAAAGCTGAAAGCTAAGGGGCCGAAACGCAGAAGGCATAAGCTTCCGTATTTTCCTTTAGGTTCTTTCCAAGCGCCGCAGAAAATTCCTGCGGCGCTTTTTCGTTTATGAACCGTATGGGCGGTTGTCTAAAGAGCATAGACGCCTGTATACTGAAACTGTGAGGAAAATCGTATCCTCCAGATGCCCATACCAGGAGGTATGAAATATGAAACAAGCAAAAAAACAACGGATACTTTCAGGCAATACCGAAAAACCGCAGCCGCAGATCTTCCCAGCCTTGGTAGCCGGAACAGACAGGAACCGCATCCGGATCCTTCTGGACGGAAAACTCTTTCCCTGCCTGCTCCCGGGAAGTTTTTTCGGAGAAGGACAGCTCCCCGCCGTGGGGGACAGGGTGGAAATCGAAAAGCTACGCGAAGGGGAATACCGGCTTCTGCGCCTCCTTCCCAGAGAAAACGCTCTCATTCGTGAGGACAGGCATTGCCCGGGCAGACTGCTTACGGTGGCCGCTAACGCCCGGCTCCTGACCGCAGTAGTGCCGGCGGACTATCTTCTGCATTCGTCCGGATTCCCGGAAATTGCCGCTGCCGCTGCAAAAAGAGCGGGAATGGAAGCGATCCTCTTCATATCCAAATGGGATCTGGCCGGCGATGGGGCCCGCCGTCTCCTGCGGGAAAAGCTGCGTTTGTATTCCGAAAGCTTCGAGCTTGTATGCATGGGCGACACTCATGCGCCGCCCGCAGAATTCACCGAAGCCCTGCGCGGAAAAACATCCGTACTTCTGGGGGACCGCTCCGCCGGGAAAACCACCCTGGCTCACGGGGTTTTCCAAATCCTGCATCCCTCTTCACCAGCCTGTACGCCTGCCGGCACACATTCCGCCGCACTTCTTCCCGGGCCGGAAAATACCTTTCTGATCGATACCCCGGGCTTTCGGGAATTCCTGCTTCCCCATATGACTGCAGAGGAGCTGGAAGCTGTCTTCCCCGAAATCGCCCGAGCGGCCAAGTCCTGCTTTTACTCGAACTGTTCCCACACCCATGAAGATAACTGCGGCGTTCTGGACGATCTCCGAAAAAAGCAGATTGCAAGAGAACGCTACGACGCTTATCGGAGGCTTTCACAAAAAACCCAAGGCGCTTCCCGTGCCGAAACAGCTTCGACCCGAAAAAACGAAAAACCCGATTACCGTCATATGCCATGCAATGAGACCTTCATCTGCAGGGTATGCGGCGCCGCAGTAAGCCCTGAAGGAGCGGGAACCCGGCACAGAAACCACTGCCCCAGATGTCTTTCCAGCCTTCATGTAGATATTGAACCGGGAGACAGAGCATCCCTCTGCGGAGGAGTGATGGAGGCGGTCAGCGTTTGGTCCCGGAAGGGCGGCGAATGGGCCGTCATCCACCGCTGCACCCAATGCGGAGCACTGAGCTCCAACCGGGTTGCCGCGGACGACAACCCCGCCCTGCTTCTCTCTATCGCCGTCAGGCCGCTGGCCGCACCTCCATTCCCTTTCAGCAGACTGGACACCCTGCTGAAGCCATAACGCACATAACGTACATAACGCATACCTATTTCACAAGCGCCTCAGAGAAAAATTCTCTCCGAGGCGCTTTCTGTCGTCTCTGCATTTCACGGCCTGCAGATAAACGACGAAAAATAGAAATGGCAGCCGATGATCTTGGCCGTCTGTAACGTTTTTTTCGATATTCTACAGATTTCCCTGCATATGATATACGTATTATCACTATTTTGAGAACTTCCGCTTTTTCTTCTATTCTATATGTCCCGATGATATAAGTTCTGTAGAAATGTTGAAATTTTCTCAGCTTTAAGAAAATGTGTATTTTTATTTTACAAAACCTTTCATTCCAATATATGGGCATTTCATGCTTATATAGCGCCCGTATTAGCTGCTATATAGTGTAGGGTCCTTGTAAAATTCAGCAGCAAAAGAAAAATAAAAGAAAAAACTGTAAATTATAGTTAAAATATTTGGGAAATTGTGGTACAATGTGGTGGGGAAAACCTTTCTCCTGCGATCATGCAGATGCTAAAGCTGTTTTGCCTCTTTGGTCATAGAGCCAAACGGCTGCAAAGCTTGATCCTGGAGGATGCCTCTGCCCTTCCGAGCATCACAGAATACATGCTCCGGCAAGTTTTCCACATATGTTCTCCTCACCCAGAAATAGGGTGACCCCGGATGAGATCAAGCTGAAACCATATAAGGCCCTTGTTCCATACGAAGGCTATGATGCACATAAGCTCTTCATTGGCCGGTTACATAGTCGACATAGCCGGCGCTGAAAGAAAATATATACTTTATCATTCAGAGCGCTTAATTCTAGTTAGAAATAAAAAACAATCTTTACATTCCTCTTTCTACATCAAAATACGTAGCGGCAGAAAAAGCTGAGCGAAAGAAAAGGTATATGTTTCCGTGCGTTTATATCTACAATAAAAAACGCCTCATTTCGTATCAAATGAGGCATAAATCAGACGATTTGATTTTATTTTCTTGGATTGGAAACATATAGACTGTCATTCGCATGCTGAAAGGTGAAGCAGAGAACAAGGAACCGTAAAAGGAGAGGATCGTTTTGCATAAGAAAAACCGGGCTGCATACCGCCACACCTTCCGTTATAAAAACACATTGTTTCTGTGCACATTGGTGTTGCTTTCGGTAGCGGTCGTTTCGATTGTAAATTTCCTCATTTTATATACCAATACTATGAAAACTACGCAGAACGACCTGCGTATGGAATCCGAACGTACAGTCCAGACATTGAATATACATTTGAATTCCATGTCCAAAATCGTCAGCCTGAAACGGACGGACAAAACTTTTTCCGTAAAGACGCAGGCTGAAACGGGTTCGGCCTATTATCCCATCATTCAGAAACTCAGAGAAGACGCTATGTGGGCCTCCTTTTTCTCCACTGTAAGTTATTATAATACGCAAAACGGCCTCGTATATCAAATGAACAGCGCGAAATCTTCCGACGAATACTTTGGCAACGGCAGCAGCGGAGCCGCCTACTCTGCCAGCGGTTCCCTGGAACTGCAGCCCTGGGACAGAGAATCCCTGGAGAAAGAAGGCAATCATATCCGTACCATCCGCATCCGCCATGCAGACAATTCCAGCGACGGGGTCCTTTTCGCCGTTCCCCTTGAGGTGCAGTCCGGTTCGCCTCCCCTTTCTTATATGCTTTTTACTATTTCAGACAATATGCTTTTCAATACCGTAAATGCAAGCGCAGGCACAACATGCGTCCTTTTATATAACGGAGCTCCCATTTATTCTTCCGACCCTGAAATCTGCGAATCCCTCTATAACGGAGAAGATATACCGGAAGCATTCCGTTCTCCCGATACGCTTACCTACGGCAGCGAGGGAATCCAGATACGCTGGAGCATCAGCCGCGGTTTCCTCATGCAGAAGCTGATCCCCACCATCATTCTGGAGGGCGCCGTCACCTTTTTCGTAATGGCGGTGGGCCTGATGCTGATGCTGTATATATCCCGGAAAACATACGAGCCCGTGCAGAAGCTTCTGAAAAAACTCCCTCCCCTTTCCGGCGGAGACTATCCTATGGACGAATTCAAGTATATCAATTTCGCTCTGGACGACTTGGCCTATTCCAAGCATTTCTTCGAGGAATCCGTTCAGGAGCTCCGGCGGGAAAAATACCTCTTTTACATACTGGATAACCAGGTGGAAACAGAAAAAGCTCTTTATTCTCAATGCCTTCACGAAGGCATCCGTGTGGACAGGACCTATTTTGCCTGTGTCCTTATGGAGGACTCCGAAAAAAATTACGCCCTTTTCGAAAAGCTGACTTCTGAAGAGGAAAGCGATGAAACGAAAACAAATGTTTATTCGCTCTATATCATGGAAAATAAATACCTGTTCCTGCTGGCCTCCGATATGCCGAAGGAGGAATTCAAAGCCTATCTTTCCGGACTGGCGGGAGAAGATCCCGAGCTGGTACGGATCAGCGAAGTGATCGAAGGGATCCAAAACGTCCGGCAGGCATACACATCTGTTTGCTGGCCGGAAAAACGGCTGGAAATCTCACCTTCCTCTTCGCAATATCCTCTGGTGGAGCTTCAGCTCATACAGGAAGCTGTGGAAACGGAAAACATAGATAAGGTCGAATTCGCCCTGCGTATGATCAAAAACGACATGGACGGCTACACCCCGGCAACGCGCAAAACCGTTATGAAAAAAGTATATGACCTTCTTTGCCAGGGAAACGGCGAAATGAAGTTTGATCCGCCGGATACCTCCGGTGAATGCACACTTCTGCTGGACGAATGGCTGATGCAGTTTGTAGGAGTTAAAAAGGATAAGCCGCTTCCTGTAAAGAAAACGCTTCCCCGCAATCTGCATACTATCATGCATTTCATTGAGGAGCATTTTACAAGCCCGGAATTCTCTATCAAGTATATGGCCGCCGTTTTCGGGACCTCTCCCTCAAATCTGAGCCATCAATTCAAAAAACTCACAGGCAAGACTCTTTCCCGCTTTATCGATGAACTCCGTATTTCAAAGGCTGAAGAAATGCTGGCCGCTGGTGAAAAAATCCAAGCAATAGCCCAAAAGCTCGGCTACAGCACTACGCCTGTATTTACAGAGACCTACAAGCGCCTGCGCGGCATTACCCCCAGCCAGTACCGCAGCCAGATCCAGCAAAAGGATAAAAAAACCGAATAATTGACGGCTTTTTCCGGCCCGCAATCCGATTGTTCGGCTGCGCTGCGCGCGGATCCCGATCTTTCAAAAGGCTTCTTTCCAGTTCCATGCATGGAATTAAGAGAGGCCTTTTCTGTTTTTTTGCTCTATATACCGATAAAAGCGCTATTCTGTCAAATCCAGGGTCTTACACAGCCCCTTACAGATCCTTTTTTCAATACCCCACCAAAATATGCAATCTCCACTCTTCCATACAACCCTTTTCCAAGAAACTTCAGCCTCCTAGAATTATCCGGCTGCTGATGCACTATCTCGATAGTATATCCTGCTGGTCTCTATACTTCCTTTCGCTTAGATAACCGTTCTCTTTTGATCTGAAGGTATTTGGCTGACTTCCTGCCATTTAAGCTCATGTCTCTTACCTGCATGCACAAAACTGCTGAAAAACCCCAGGCAGCTTTTTTCATGCAGATATTCTGCATCTGATGCCGTACCTCCCTTTCTGTTATATAAATCGCTTTCTTCACACTATTAGGCCCCAACATTTCGTTCTGCTCTCAGATATCCCCCGGGAAATACTTCCCATATTTCCTGTGCCTCTTCTTTAAAGCTGTTTGAAATAAACAGATATATACCTTCAACTACAACCTCCGAGTTTCATAAAAGCTTTTGTTTTCTCCTGATGAGCAGAAATAAAAGAACCTTTTCTTTGTCTTTTATATTAATTTATACCTAGAAAGCAACGGCAAATCTGTAATATTTCACATCGGATTCTTGAATCTAATCTTCTGCATTCAAGAATTCAAAAAATCATTCAATTTTATATAGGTTTTTTCAAAAACTCGGAGTTGTGTGAAATATGCACAAATTATATAATCAAAACATGCTACAAAGTATGAACGCACTTTTAAGAAGCACAGTTTTTCATAAGGCTGCTTGTGCATTCTGACTAATGCGGGCAAATGCGGAAGACAGGCGGGCTTTAATGTATCCCTTTTGGGTCTGCGTGGATGCAGTTTTCCGTTAGAAAAAGCGTATACGTGTATCCAGCAGCTCAGTATAAGCTCAGCATAAACCATTTTAAAGCTGTGTTCTCATTTCCTATCCCTTATACTCACAGATCTGCTGGAAGGTATTTTGAGAAATCCGGTTTACATCATTATATATACCATAATTTTGTTTTTGATACTGTTCTGAACATAAGACAATCCCCAGAATAGTATTGAAATATAAACCTTGAGAACCCCAAATCGAAAGGAGCAATCGAAAAAATGAAGAAAAAGAGAATTCTTGCGGCGCTCCTGTCCTGTGCCATGATTTCCACGGCACTGATAGGATGCAGCGGAGACGGAAGCAGCTCTTCCGCTGCGGGCGGAAA
>URRG01000033.1 GCA_900550095.1 uncultured Oscillospiraceae bacterium | reverse complement strand
TGTTATTTTAATATTAAATATTTTTAATCAACAATAAATAGAGGATGCTTATGAAATATAAAACCTATTTAAAATCATTTTTCATTGCATGTTGGTTTGCTTTAGTTGGCTTTTTATCACCTTTTATATTCTCTTTAGTTTGGGTATGCTTAACTGGCACCACAAAAGGTGCTGGAGTCGATCTGGGATCAGAAAAAGATATTGTGGTATTTATAGGAATTGTTTTTTTATTAATTTTAATTGCAGTCATTGCTACTATCCTATATTTAACTTTAAAAGTATATAAACAGAACAAAAAAATTGCGATATATACTTACTATGGTATCTCTTTATTGACAGGAATTGTATCCATACTTTCGATGTTTAATTAAACAGAATTAGTGTAAAAAATCCTGATGAAGATATAAACCATGAGGCTAGATTTATTTAAATCTATAATGATTACCGGCGCATAGCAGCCCCAGCCGTTTTGACTATGGGGATTGCCGCCGAAAAGTTCTACAGTTTGGTTTTGATTACATGTTATTTGGAAAAATATAAAACCATATATAATCTATACTATAATTATTAAATATTTTAATTATAGTTGTCAGAGGATAGAGGTGCTAAGCATGTCTTTTATCAAAAAGCACAAAGTAATTTTTATTATTTTACTTTTTCTAATTTTAATAGGCCTTACACTGTTTTTATCAATTAAAATTTTTCAGTATAATCATCCAACACATTACAAATTTAATGACAGGTTCATTATCGGCAATACCATCGAAAATATTGAGGCAGAATATGGACCCTTGGAATTTGAAGGATATACATTAGACGGCTTAAAAATCGGACGATACTTGGCTGAGAAAGGCACGGCAAATTTCGGTGCTCAAGTAATGGGATATTCCGATTTAGATGTATATTATTATATATTTTTTGATAATGCCGGAATTGCCGAAAAAATTCGTTTAATAAGGATAGCATAGAGGGGGGCCGAAAGCGGCCCCCTTCCTCTAACCCTTTGCAAAGTTTGACGCCCAGCCCTTACCACTTGGAAGAATTAAGAGAGCACACAAATTCCTCATATTCTTTCCATTTTAATGCTCTCCCATATTCTCGGCGATCTTTTCATAAATTTTTAAACAAGCTATATACTTTAAAACATTAAATCTATTACGGGAGGAATATAAAATGAAAAAAGTGCTTCCATTTATATCCATTCTGTTATTTTTCCTTATCGGTACTTCCTGTCATTCGGATGATCCCTATCAATGGCAGGGACGTGACAAAGAAGAAATGCTCAATTTATTTCATTCAAATCCAGCGCCTTTTCAGGAACTCGCTGATATTTTTATCCAAAATGATACATTTTGGGAAAAGGCCCGCCGGGACGAAGAAGCGGCTCATGCTTGGATTATGTCGCCCAATGATATGGAGAAAATGCAGTATTTTACAGATGAAGAACAAAAAATAATTCGTGAGTTTTTTGAAAAAACAACTCCCTACGAGGTATCTGTAAATTCTCAAAGGACGTTTACAATTGTCTATATCAATACGGAAAAAACAGATGGTTTTACTTTTGCATATTATTACGGCGATATGTCAAGTGAAAGCTATACTGGGCAAACACTATATGAAGAATGGATTTCCGGACAAAAAAGTTCATATCCAGATTTTCGGGAATTGGGAGCCAACTGGTTCTTTTATTGTTAAACTACTATCCCCTCCGGCTGACAGTCGGAGGGGATAGTAGTAAGTATTATATAAAATTAAGTACTACATCGCAAAAGCACCGGGATATTTATCCTACTCCACCACGCCTTCGGCAATCTTTCTGTAATCACAGTAAAGATTCAGGCGGTTTCCCTTCTGAAAATACGTTTCAGGCTCTATATCATCCAAAACAAACTGAATCGTACACTTACAGCTTCTTGAACCCGACCACTTTATATTCTCCAATACAACACACAACGCCCTGCTGATGGGCACACCCTTTTCATCCATAAAGCAAGCCGGGAAGATTTCTCCGTTTGGACATTGAAAAGGTGGATACCAAATACTTTCTTTTGACTCGGAGCCCCACTGTAATGAAATAGAAGCTGTATCCTTAGCTGATACTTTCTCTTCCTTTGAGAGACGCCGTTCATAAGGCTCCGCCAGCCGAAAGAAAATCATAATCATCAATATTATGCACGCAGAGATTTCAAACGGCCAGAAAACCCGATAAGGGTGCAACAATAGCTGCAGCCCCGCAGCACCGCCGCAGAGCAAAATAACCGCCACAGTAGTCAGTATCCGTTTGAACCAATTACTCTTGGAACGATATCTCCGTTTACAGGCAGGGCAGTGCAAGGGTTCCTTACCTCTCCACCAAATAGGATTCTCCACAAAAAATGGAAGCCTCAAATTCATCTTTTCCCCACACCAGGGGCATCTGTGTGTCAGCATTGTATATCACCTCCACTACAGTATATCATCCTTTTTTATAAAAATATAGATTTTTCTATCATAAACAAAAAAGAACGCCTTCTCCCTATGTGGGAGAAGGCGTATGATAAATTGTTATTCGTTGCCTGGCCAGTAAGGGCCTCGGGGTTCATGCATTTCACTGGGTTGAAATTTGGCATTTTTATATCGATCGTAAATCAATTTAGCCTCGCCTTTTGAACGATAATCCGTATCCCATCGAACCACATACTGCTCTAGATCTGTCACGTATGGATACCCATTTCTAAAATAAAATTGAAACTGGCGATATTCGTTTCCCATGTCATAGTGAATCGTCACTTGAATAAATGCATCATCTTCCTGAACGATTGTCCCATTTATATTATATCTTTCTTTAGTTTTATCCCCCATTCCGTATAAAGTATTGCTAAAATCAACAAAGGTACTAAGTGCTGTATATCCCCATGATGGTAAGCCAAGAATTCTAACTAATTCATCATAAATTTTATCATATTTTACTCCATGTATTCCATCAACTATATCATTGCTGACACCAGTCCAACCGTTTTGCTCAATATCGCGGGTTACTTCAGCTAAGATACCAAAAAATCCAGATGTTCCTGGGATTAAACTGGCAAAAAATATGAACCAGTCGTCTGCCTGATGCCGCTTCTGAATTCCTTCCTTTGTAAAATACTCCGCCTTGTCGAAATCGATACGAGTGGTCTTTTTATCCCGATGATAATACTCATATCCAAAGTCAAAATCACCCTTTGTATTAAGAAAATCAGAGTAATATTTTTTATAATCAGGGTGTCTTGTCCGCAGATATAGCATTTCATCAAACATTACATCTGCTTTCTCCCGATCCCCCTTGTCCCAATAATAGGAAAATAGCAGCTGAAGACATGACAGAAATGTAAAATCATTAAACCCATCTGAGAGTATCAATGATGGATAAGTCGACTTATAGTCAGCGCCATAATAATATGAATTCATCAACACCTCTCTATCGATCCGGTTCAGTTTTTCAATATCAATCTCTTTCTCCTCCGGTTCCTCCTTTTTCCTCAAAATCACCACGGCCTGGCTGAACTGTGCTTTATAGGCGGTCTCCACCGACTCCCTGGTGTAATAGGTAAGGGGGCCGGACTTCTGGGGATCGTTGAAAATATAATGCTTTTCGTCATACCCCACCAGAAGCAGGCAGTGCTCCGGCTGCACCCATTCGATACGCCTTCCGTTGTAGCTCCAGCTGATGGTCCTTGCCGCACGCGTACCCATGGTCGCCCACAGGATCACCGGGATATTCTTATCGATGTAATCCGTGCACAGCTTCTCAAGCGATACCCCGCTGAGCTCCTCCGCGTAATACGGCAGGCCTGCCAGCGCCTTATCCAGCGCTTTCTTGATCACCGGCGCATAGCAGCCCCAGCCGTTGTAGCTGTACGGATCCCCGCCGAAGGTTTCAAAGGGGTCGAAGGGGTAGGGCTGCATATCCAGATAGTGGTCGATAAAATTATCCACGCTGAGATTGAAATCGATATGATGCAGCGCCATTACCGCCGTTACGCTCTCGCAGCCGGTGGGATATTTGTCGATTTGGGTAATAAAATCCACATCGATGATCTTGTGCTTCCCGGTGGGGGTGATAGGGGTATCGGTGATCTGGTTTTCCTCATAGACCCGGATCTCCAGCCCGGAGATGTTTTTGCCGCCGATGCCCGCATAGGTGCTTGTGGAATCCAGGGCGCCGCCCAGCTGGTATTTATCCTGGACGCTCTGCATCCACTCTCTGGTGGCGTTGCTCACCCAAGGAAGCCAGCGGCCTTCCACATATACCCGGTACATGACCACCACGCCCGATTCCAGGGCCGTGCCGTCGTTGCGGAAAACCTGGATGTTCAGCCGCTGGATGGGCCTGCCGGACATGCCCGCGTAGTCGTCCTCCGTGCTCTTCACAGCGGGGTAATACCAGGTTTTGCCCTCGTTCCAGGTCTTATAGGTGAAGTAATAGGGCTTGCTGGAGGCGGTCTGGATCTTCACGCCTTCTATGGGGTCGTGCAGAATGCTTCCGGGGAAGGACTGCCAGATATTGCTGTACATATAGCTCATGGCGGGGGCGCTTTCCGTTCCGGGCAGATCCTGTATGCCTTCATCCAGCTCGCCCTTAAAGGCCCGGATCTCCAGCCCCGCGATATTTTTGCCGCTGATGCCCGCATAGCCGGAAACCGTATCCAGCGTGCCGTCCAGATTGAAGCGGCTCTGTACGTTCTTCATATGCTCAGCCCCGGCGTTGCTCACCCAGGGAAGCCAACGGCCGTCTACAAAAGCGCGGTACATCACCACGACGCCGGAATCCAGCCTTGCGCCGTCGGCGCTGCAGGCGCTGATGCTCACCCGCTGGATGGGCCGCCCCGCCATACCGGCGTAGTCGTTCTCCGTGCTCTTCACCTCGGGGTAATAATTCCCCTTTCCTTCGTTCCATGTCTTATAGGCCAGGTAAAAATCCGAGGCGGAAGTCTGGATCTTGATGCCGTCCATGGGGGAAGCTTTCACCGATTTTGTGAAGCTGTGCCAGGTATTGCTGTTTGCGATATAGCTCAGTTCCAGCGGTATCTCGTCGCCTTCGAACCGGTCGGAACCGGCGTTGGGAGCGTCGTCCTCAAAAATGCGGATCTCAATGCCGCCGATATTCTTTCCGCTGATGCCCGCATAGCCCGAAGACGTATCCAGGGTGCCGTCCAGCTCGTGCTTTTCCTTGATAGAACGCATCCACTGGGGGTCGGCGTTGCTCACCCAGGGGAGCCAGCGGTCCTCTACAAAGGCGCGGTACATAACGATCACGCCGGAGGTCAGCACGGTGCCGTCGTTTTTATAGGCGCTGACGGCCAGCCTCTGGATGTGCCTTCCGGGGGCGCCGGCATAATCGTTCACGGTGCTCTTCACAGCGGGGTAATAGGTATCCTTTCCTTCGTTCCAGGTCTTGTAGGTCAGATAATAGCCCTTATTTGCAGGCGTCTGGATCTTGATGCCATCCATATAGGGAGCAAGGGCAGCGGATGAAAATTCCGTCCAGTTGGATTCGCTGTCCGCCATATAGCTGAATCCGGCCTTTACCTCGCCGCCTTCAAAATTCCCAAGAGGGCCTTCCTCGAAAACGCGGATCTCCACGCCGTCGGCGTTCTTGCCTGAAAGCCCCGCATAGGCCCCGCTGGTATCCAGCGTGCCGCCGAGCTTATATTTTTTCTGCACGCTCTCCATCCATTTGGGGTCGGCGTTGCTTACCCAAGGGAGCCATTTCCCGTCCGTATAGGTGCGGAACATAACCACGATGCCGGAATCCAGCTGGGTCCCGTCGCTTTTCAGGGCCTGGATCTGCAGAAGCTGCACGGGTCTTCCTGTCATGCCCGCATAATCGTCCACCGTGCTTTGGACATAGGGATAAAAGGCCGTTTTCCCCTGGTTCCAAGTTCGGTACTGCAGATAATACGCGCTGCTTGACGTCTGGATTTTCAAGCCGTCTATGCTGCTTTGGATTTTGGAGGCAAAGCTCTTCCACGCTCCGTTTTTCAGGTACGACAGCTTTACCTTCGATGTGATTTCTGCCATAGTAAACCTCCATATAAAACGATTTTTCTATGCCTGCGGGATCGGAACACCCGACCGCCGTTCCTCTCTTGCTTCCCGCCCTTTTCTGTTTTCCACTCCCTTTCCCGCCGGGACCTTCCGATGCCGTTCTTCAGCCGTCCGCGCGTTTGGCAGGAACATTTGTTTTCTTTTCACTTACAGTATACCAAACGGCATATATCAACTTCTATCAACTCTTTTGAAAGCCTTTTGGAAACTGCGGCAGTTTCAGCGCTTCCGAAGGCCCCGCAACAGTGGACGAAATGGAAAAATACCATGCCAAAAGGGCTGAAGACATAAAAAAGGACGCCGTATCTCTGTACGGCGTCCTTTTGGCATCCTTTTTTCGAACCTGCCTCAAAACGCAAAACTCAAAAGCCTTCTGAAAGCCTTCTGGACCTATAGAAGCGCGTTTACCGCTCTATATCTTTACATCCCGCCCGCCGAATTGCGCCCTGAAACTCCCGATGAGAAGGTTCGTGCTTCTACCATTCGTTCACGGCATACAAAACGGCAAGCCGGATATTTTTCAAAAGCTCTTCAGATACCCTGTCGAATTCTTCCTCCAATCCCTTTTCGCTCGCCATATACGGCGGGCTGTCGTTCCAGGAACCCATGGCGTGGAATACGTCCGCTTTGCCGGCGGCTTCAAACAGCCGAAGATTCAGCTCCGGCAGCTCCGGCATGACCGGAGTACGCTTTATATCGCCGCCCTCCAGAATCTTCCGCGCCTCTTCAAACGTATTCGCAAACCCTTCGCATCCGATCTCAACAGCAAAGTCCTGGATCTCCAGCAAAGCCTTCCGAAAGGAATCCAGATTGTTTGCAAAGCGGGGCTTTTCCGCCGGAGGAACAGAATATTCCTGCTCGGTATACACGATGTCCCACATGTTTTTCTGGCGATCCGTATACCATCCGGATGTAAAGCATGTCGCCCGGCCATCGTCAAAAAAACAAAGGATACACGCCTGGGCGGTATTGGCGAACCCTAACAGTTCTCTGTTTTCTACAGCAACCGGGCAAAGGAATTTCACATCCTCCAGTCCCCGCCGCCTGCTGTACGCAAACCATGACGGCACATCCGGCGCAGCATATACTTTTCTTCCAAATCTTCCAAAAAACCTTTTCACAGGCAGAAAGGTGAAGGAAATATTCTCATGCACCGGCGGCGTATATTGTATGCCGCCACCGGTCTGAATGGCCTTTTTAGCGGCGGCTGTGATCGAAGAGGTCAGATATATGTCTCCATTCATACGGCTTTCTACCCCCTTTGCCCGGGATGGGATGTTTTGGGAGAGCCCGCCCGAAACATGAGCGGCTGAAGAAGCTCCCAGCCGCCTGATAAGCGCCGCCGTCCTTTCGCCGCCGCGCTTTTCCCATGCGAGGCCCTTCGTCTTCACGTGCGCTTTCGGATTTCTTTGCATCCCGGGCAGGGCCGCTCTCCGTTATTCCTTTTCCAGCTCCTTCAGCTTTTCCATTTCATCCCGGTTCACGTGCACCTTGCCCGAGCGCAGGACCCTCACCTGGTCTACAGGATAGACGCGCGTCATCGTATCCTGGTCGCTATCCAGCTTAATGTGCAGAATACCGGTGAGCAGGTTTACGTCTGTGACCACGCCGCGGCCCTCCGGCGTCATCACCAGGGAATTGACCGTGGGCGTACTGCGGAGCAGATCCTGGTAAGCCTCCTGCTCATATTTCAGGCAGCACATGAGCCTTCCGCAGGTTCCGGAAATTTTTACCGGGTTCAGGGAAAGCCCCTGCTCCTTTGCCATTTTAATGGAGACCGGCTGGAAGCCCCCCAGGAAGGTGGAGCAGCACAGGGGCCTTCCGCATACGCCCAGACCTCCCAGCATCTTCGCCTCATCCCGGACGCCGATCTGCCTCAGCTCGATCCTTGTGCGGAACACAGAGGCCAGATCCTTTACCAGCTCCCGGAAGTCCACGCGCCCGTCCGCGGTAAAATAAAAGAGGATCTTGGAATTATCGAAGGTGTATTCTACATCCACCAGCTTCATTTCCAGCTTATGGGCCTCGATTTTCTTATTGCAGATGGCAAAGGCGCTCTTTTCCCGAACGGCGTTTTCCGCCACCCGCGCCAGATCCTCCTGCGTGGCTACGCGGATCACTTTTTTCAGCGGCTGAGGGATCTCCTCCTCCGCCACCTCTTTGTTGCCCATAGCCACCTCGCCGCACTCGATTCCCCGGGCCGTCTCCACGATGACCTTATCCCCGATTTTCAGAACATGCTCCTCAGGGTCAAAATAATATACCTTTCCGACGTTCTTGAACCGGACTCCTATCACAGCCGCCATGTAACCTTCTCCTTTTTCTATCCGCCCCGGGCTTTCTCCGGGGCTGTCAACGGCGTTTCCGCCGGTTTGCTTCCATTTTATCTATCTGCACCGCAGTTCGGCGGTTCAACAGCCGCCGGTTACCGGCAGCCTCATATCGTGCGCCGCACAGCAATCGCCGTGCAGCGGAGCACTGAAAATCTGAAATGCTGAAAAGCCCGTGCGCCGACCCGCTGATCCAACGAGGCACACATGCGCGGCCTGCAGCTGACCGACATTATAACGCTATATAGGTATAGTATATCCTATCCGCCGCATCTATAGCGCCGGGGAAGAAAATCACCGCCGCCATACGCCTGCATCCTGGCGTCCGGTCAGTCCGGCAGCCCGGCAGCCTGGCAGCCTGGAAACCCGGAGCCGCCGAACGCTTTCTCCTCCGTTTTTTCAACCGCCTGCGGATCTCTCTGCTACCGGCCTGCGGCCACCCGCATTCTCGCGCATAAACAAGTGACCATCAGGGCTGCGTTGGCGTTCCCCTCCAGCTCTTTGCCCGCTTTTTCCGCCGTTTCCAGCAGGCGTAAGAGACGGCCCCTGGTCAGCTTTTCCGAAAGCTCCCTGGCGTTTTCCGGCAGGCCGGAAAGGCATACCGCGCCCCCTGCCCGCAGGACGCAGCCATCCCGGAACAAAAGCACCAACAGACTGAGCACCTTGCGGAGCTTCTCCTTATCCCGGATCAGCGGAGCGGCGGCATAGAGCAGGGCGGACTCCCCCGGCAGAGTCACCGCTTCAGCCATACGGGACGCCAGTTCCCGGATCTCCTCCTCCGCCTCTTCCGCCCGCTCTTCCAAACGGAAAAGCTGCACCCTGGAACGGACGGTGGGCAGCAGCAGGGAAGCGGAGGGGACCGTCAGCATAAATACGACTCCCGCAGGAGGCTCCTCCAAAATCTTTAAAAGCGCGTTCTGAGCCTGCTCCGTCATATCCTGGGCCTCCAGAAGCACATACGCCTTGCGCTCCGCCTCGTTGGGCTTTACGGAGGCGTCACGCCGGATGCGCCGTATCTCATCCACGCGCAGGGCCGGGCCTTCCCCGCCGCCGGAAACGGAAATATCCGGGTGAGAACGGGCCCGCGCCTTTACGCAGCCCGGGCACACCCCGCAGGGAAAACCGGCGCCCTCCCGGCGGCAAACAGCGCCCGCTGAAAGAAGCTCCGTCAGCTCCTTTCGGTCCGCGGCGGAGCCTCCCTCCAGTAAAAGGGCATGAGGAAGCTGGCCGGTCTCGAAAAAACCAGCCAGCTTTTTCTTTGTTTCT
Source organism: uncultured Oscillospiraceae bacterium (assembly GCA_900550095.1). Classification (GTDB taxonomy): domain Bacteria; phylum Bacillota; class Clostridia; order Oscillospirales; family Acutalibacteraceae; genus UMGS1264. The sequence goes on along the minus strand of URRG01000033.1, from coordinate 2,172 downwards.
TCCGCCAGCGGCAGAGAGCCAAATTCCATAAACGCCTCCCTTTCCCTTCGAGGGATTGTATTTCAGCCGCCTTTTGCCTTATGTTCCTTCTGTACTCTAAACACTCTAAGCGCTCTCTAAAGCGGCCTAACGCTTTCAAAAGCACCGCAGGAGGATAACGGCGGCAACGGCGCCGCGGCACAGGCAGACAGATCAAAAAAAGCAGACGGCCTCGGCCCCGCCGCAGCGCCGCCTGCTCTTTCGCTTTTCGACGTTCCCGGCAGCCTTCACAGCCTATGCCTTCCACATCCGCACAGGCTCAGCCCAGGATATCAGCCCTATCAGCCCGGGCAGCGCGGATGTTTTCCCCGCTTTTGCAGCTCCGGAGAAAAGCCTCCGTATGGCAAAACAGGCGTTCCCGAACGGCATACGTGCCCCCTGCGCCCTGCATCCCGCTCCGTCTGCGGCGGATACGTTTCTGTCGTACCTCATGCTCTGAAGGCAGGGTTTCAGAATGCCTTATACCTTCTCGAAGCGGTCTACATCCAGCACAAATATGGTCGCGCCGCCCACCGTTACGGAAACGGGGAAAGAGGTATACATGCCCACATCCATAGAAGTGGTATTGGGCACCAGCTGTGTGCGGCGGCTGCTCTGCTGAGAGATGATCTCAATGACCTTATCGACCTTCTCATCCGGCACACCCACAATAAACGTGGTGTTGCCCGCCTTCAGGAATCCGCCTGTAGTAGCAAGCTTGGTGGCGTAGAATCCGTTTTTGGTCAAAGCAGAAGAAACCATGCTGCTGTCATCATTGCTAACAATAGCCAGAATTAATTTCATACAAGATCCCTCTCTTTCCTGCGCCCGTGAGAGCACGGATTTATGTTTGTAGTTAAGTATACCACTTTTCAGGGAAAATTACCACCCTGCATCCGTTACAAAAATGAAATTTTTGTATATACCTGCTACATTTCTGTAGCTTTCAACGGAGAAAACCTGAAAAGCGCCGCCCTGTATATATGGGCGGCGCCTGTCATACGCATATAAAACGATCCCGCGGAAGAATCGGTATCCCTCAGGAAACCTCCGCCTCAAATATGAAGCTCACCAGCCGCTTTTTGGCGGCGTCCAGATCCGGCACCAGAACGTTCTGATCCCATCCCGCGATCACGACCCACTCGCCGCTGTACTCATTGTCGCCGGGAATGCGCTCCTGCTCAAACTCATAGTTGAGATATTCCAGAGCGTTGGCCGCCAGCCCTAATATTTCATTTTTCTGCATATTGGTGGTGATGAGAGGAAGAGTATTATACAGAATATTATTGATCGTCCCAATATCAGAAGACTTAAACTTGGTTACAATGCTGTTCATCACGTTCCGCTGGCGCTGGGTCCGCATGAAATCGTCGCCGCCGGTGGAGATTTTCCGGATCCGGCTGTAATAGCGGGCCTGCTTGCCGCTGAGGGTGAAGGTCCCCTCTGAAAGATTATGCCGGGGATCCCCGGATTCATGGTTGATCTGATCCGCTTCCTCCTGAGAGAGGGTGATATCCACGCCCCCCATAGCGTCTATGATCTTTTCAAAGGCGTCGAAGGTAACGACCACCCAACGATCCACATCGATCTTGAAATTGGCCTCCACCGTGGCTACGAGCCCCTCCGGCCCCCCGGTGGAATAGGCTGTGTTGATACGGTTTGGCTCCGCGCGTCCGGGGATGGCCAAATACATGTCTCGCATCAGGGAAGTTACCTTCAGCTTCTTATGGCGCGTATCCAGAGAAACCAGCATCATGCTGTCTGTGCGGCCCACGTCGTTGGCCTGATAATCGTCCACACCCATGACCAGCACATTGACGATCATATCGTCGTGATACAGGCCGTTTACCAGCTTGACGCCTTCGCCCTGCACCGTAAGTCCGGATTCCGTATCGGAAGAAGCCTCGTCCTCCTTCGTGCTTTCAAAAAGGCCGGTAGACTGCCCGTCGTCCACGTAATTCATGCGGCTCATGAGCACTTCTCCGTATACGCACAGGCCGCCCGCCGCGATAAAAATCAGACTGAACACCAGAATCGCAGCATTGCGGACCACGATTTTAGCCGGAAGCTTTCTCTTCGGGCCGCTGTATTTCTTTTCTTTCACAGTATCCTTCCTCACATAGTAGAATTTGCGCCGACAGAAAACTGCAGACG
>URRG01000032.1 GCA_900550095.1 uncultured Oscillospiraceae bacterium | reverse complement strand
CTCTGTCTCCGGTGTAAAGCGGGATCTTTCCTGCAAACCGGATTGGGTGGAGGCAGTCTATCCCCTGGATAAGCTGCCGGAAATCCTGCCTCAATTTGACGTGGCGGCCTCTGTTCTGCCCTCTTCCCCCGAGACCCAGGGGCTGTTTGACCGGGCTATGCTGAAAAAGATGAAGCCCGGTTCTATCCTTTTAAATGCAGGGCGGGGGAGCCTCATCGATTCCGATGCCCTTTATGATGTTCTTCAGGAAGGGCCCCTTCTGGCCGCATGCCTGGACGTGACGGATCCCGAGCCCCTTCCTCCTGACCATCCGTTGTGGGGCTGTCGGAATCTATTGCTGACACCCCATACAGCCGGCGGATTTCTTATGAAAGAAACGTATCGCCGGGTTTGGAAGATCGCTTTGGAAAATCTCTCCGCTTATGCAGAGGGCAGAGAGCTCAAAAACCTCAAAAACCGCATTCGTTTGGAATGATGTCCATAGGCTTAAAATTTCGATTTCGGAGGTCCTGTTATCTATGCCTGTCCTGCATAAGCACACCCGGAAGAAGGCGCGGCCTGTGCCGCCCGGATGCCTGAAGGGGGAGCCTTCTCACAACAGCTTTTCAGAGGGCTTCCGGCACGGAATCCCCATTGGGCTTGGGTATTTTTCTGTGAGCATCGCTTTTGGCATCAAGGCGGTTTCCGGAGGACTGACGCCTTTTGAGGCCGTTCTCATCTCTTTGACCAATCTGACTTCGGCAGGCCAGTTTGCAGGCATCACGGTGATCGCCGCGGGGGCTTCCCTTGTGGAGATGGCTCTGACTCAGCTGGTGGTGAATCTTCGGTATGCGCTCATGTCCCTTTCTCTTTCTCAGAAGCTGCATGAATCGGTGGGCACATGGAAGCGCTGCGTGATTGCCTTCGGAAATACGGACGAAATTTTTGCCGTGGCCAGTTCGCAGAAGGGCAGCTTGGGCCTGCAATATATGCTGGGGCTGATGACGGCTCCCATCTTCGGCTGGAGCCTCGGGACCCTTACAGGCGCCGTGGCGGATACTCTTCTGCCGGATTTTATCCGGAGTGCGCTGGGCATCGCCCTATACGGCATGTTCATCGCCATCGTAGTGCCGCCCATGAAAAAGCAGGGTTCTGTCCGGGCGGTGGTCACCGTTTCGCTGGTTATCAGCACAGCGTTTTATTACATTCCGGGCCTTTCTTCCCTTTCCCCCGGCTTTGTCATCATCATCTGCACTCTGGCGGCCGCCGGGCTGGCGGCATTCCTGTTTCCCCTGCCGGAGGAAGAGGATTCCTCTGAGGCCCCTTCCGCACAGGAACCGGCGGCTTCTGAAGGGAGGGAAAGGCCGTGATCTATGCGTATATCGCCGTTATGGCGGTGACAACCTATCTTATTCGGATGCTTCCGCTGACGCTCTTTCAGAAAAAGATCCGGAACCGCTATCTCCGGTCCTTCCTCTACTATGTGCCCTACGCATGCCTGGCGGCTATGACGTTTCCCGCGATCCTGTATTCCTCCGGCTCCGTGCTTTCTGCAGCTGCAGGGTTCCTGACGGCGGTGCTGCTTTCCCTGCGGGAAAAGAGCCTGCTGACCGTGGCGCTTTCCGCCTGTGCGGCGGTTTTTGTTGTGGAACGCATTCTGGCCCTGGCCGCAGGGCAGCCGCTTTTTTCATAAGGGCTGAAGCTTCCGGCCTGCGGCCCGCGGCGCGCTGGATCCGGGCCGGAGCGGAGACTGCGCGGGTTTCCCTGTTTTTCCGGATACTGCCAAAACAGGATGGCTGTGGAAGCGTTTCCGGCTGCAGGCAGATTTTCGCCCTTCGAGCCTGTGTTCCTCAAAAGGGCCGGCACAATGTCGGGAGGAAAAGCACACCGGCGGTATAGCCTGGAACAGGAATATAAGAATACAAACGTACTGACGCGCCCCGCCTCGGGGCCTTGGAGGTGGATTTTACTATGAAGCAATGTATGGATGCGGAGAATCTGCACCGCAGGCTGAAAAAGATCATCGGGCAGGTACAGGCTATCGACAGGATGGTTGAAGAAGATATTCCCTGCGAGGATATCCTCTCTCAGATCAACGCCGCCAAATCCGCCCTTCACAGGGTGGGGCAGATTGTGCTGGAGGGGCATATCAATCACTGTGTCCGCGACGGCATCGAGCACGGGGACGCGGACAAGACGATTGAAAAATTCACGAAGGCGGTGGAACGCTTCGCCAATATGACCTGAGCCGCCCGCACCCCCGCCGGGGCAGGCGGCGGGATATATGCCCGGGAACGGTTTTGGCGCCCTTGTCCGAAGAAGGAGGCGGCAGGCAGCTTCCAAAGGCGTTAGAAGGGCGCCGCCTTTTAAACGGCGCTTTCCCTGAACAGTTTCCCGAGGGCGGGCGCCGGCGCGGACTTTTCGCAGAGAGGCCTGTGGCTCCTTGCGGGCCTTCGAGGCAAAAATGGAGAGACTGCCCCTGAGAAGGAACTGCGATGGGCGACTTGGATAAGGTTCCGGCATCCTCCGGCCGGCGGATGCATTTATACATTATTAGACGTTTGCACGTGCACAGGGGCTGTGCAGCGTAGAGCGTATAGAGACGGACGAGGGCTGCCGGAACCGGCAGCCTGAACGGGACGGCTTTGGCCGTCCCTTTTTATTTGGAGGTTCTGACGGAGTTCCGTTTTGGCGAATGGGAGCCCCCTCGGCTGCGGTTTTCTCTATGAGGATCATTTGAACGTGCAGCCGAAAAAATTGCGGAAAGTATGTACGATATCCCTCTGCAACTGACAAAATTCACAAAATAAAACGTCTATAATTGGCAGGAGGTTGGTAGATTTTTTATTTACCGCATTGCATTCACTGTGGAAACAGGATATAATTAGAACTAACTTCAGCAAATAAATTGTATGAGTTGTAGTATGGTCGTAATATTTTCTGAAAGGGGCTTTATTAGGATGAAACAATATGCTGCAAAAAATATATTGAATGTGGCGATAGCCGGGCACAGCGGCTCGGGAAAGACCTCCATTGCGGAGGCGATGCTGTATCTTTCCGGAGCTACGGACCGCCGCGGCAAAGTCGGCGACGGGAACACCGTCTGCGACTACGATCCGGAGGAAATCCGCCGGAAGACCACTGTGGGCGCCGCCGTGGCTCCCATAGAGTGGAAAAACAAAAAAATCAACCTGATAGACGCTCCCGGCCTTTTCGATTTTGAGGGCGCTCTGTGCGAGGCTGTCCGGGCGGCGGATTCCGTGCTTATCACGGTATCCGGGAAGGACGGCGTGGCCGTGGGAACGGAAAAGGCTTTTGCTGCGGCGGAATCCAGAGGGCTTTCCAAAATGGTGTTTGTAAACGGCCTCTGCGATGAAAGCGCTCGTTTTTACCGGGTGTTTGAAGATCTGAAGGCCAGCTTCGGCCCCTCCATCTGCCCGGTGGTGGTGCCCTATATCGTAGACGGCCAAGCCAATATCTATATCAACATTCTGGAATATAAGGCGTATGATTATTCCGGCGGCGCGCCTGTAGAGGTGAAGATGCCCGACATGGGAGACCGTCTGGAGGGCCTGCGCACGGCTATTTACGAGGCTGTGGCGGAAACAAGCGACGAGATGTTTGAGAAGTATTTTTCCGGCGACGCCTTTACGCCGGAGGAAGTGATCGTAGGCGTGAGCCGTGGTGTGAAGTCCGGCGCCATCACTCCCGTGTTCTGCGGGGATGCCATGCTCATGCGGGGCATGGAACAGTTCATGAACGGCCTTGTATGGCTGGCTCCCAGCGCAGAGGAGAAGGCTGGAGAGATCGCCGCAGATATGGACGGCGAGCCGGTGGAGCTCACTGTGAATGAGGATGCGGCTGCAGCTGCCATTGTGTTTAAGACGATTGCCGACCCCTTTGTGGGCAAGGTTTCTTTCCTGAAGGTGATTTCCGGGAGGATCGTGCCCGACAGCCAGCTGATGGATATGCGCACGGGCAATATGGAGCGAATCGGCAAGATCGTGATGATGCGGGGCAAGAAGCAGGAGGATGAGGCTGCCATTGTGGCCGGTGATATCGGGGCAGTGCTGAAGCTTTCCGGTGTGAATACGGGGGATACCCTCTGTGCTCCCGCCAGAAAGGTTGTGCTGGACGGTATTACATATCCCAATGCCACCTTGACCATGGCCGTCTCCCCCAAGAATAAGGGCGAGGAGGATAAAGCGGCGCAGGGCATTTTCCGCCTTCTGGAAGAGGACCCCAGCATCCGTTATGTGAACGACGCGGAGACGCGCCAGATGCTTCTTTCCGGCCTTGGCGAGCAGCATTTGGATGTGATCGTTTCCAAGCTGCGCACTAAATTCGGCGTGGAGGTGGAGCTCCGGCAGCCTAAAGTGGCCTATAGGGAGACCATCCGCAAAAAGGTTTCCGTTCAGGGCAGGCATAAGAAGCAGACGGGCGGCCACGGCCAGTTCGGGGACGTATGGATCGAGTTCGAGCCCTGCGACAGCGAATCCATGGAATTCGGCGAGCGAGTGGTGGGAGGCTCCGTTCCCAAGGGCTTTTTCCCGGCTGTAGAAAAGGGCCTCCGGGAGTGCATCCAGAAGGGTCCGCTGGCGGGTTACCCTGTGGTAGGGTTGCGCGCTACTCTGTACGACGGCTCCTATCATCCGGTGGATTCCTCTGAAATGGCCTTCAAAACGGCCGCGTCTTTGGCTTATAAAGCCGGTATGCCCAAGGCGGATCCCGTTCTCCTGGAGCCCATCGGCACCCTGAAAGTAACAGTTCCGGACGCTAACATGGGCGATGTGATGGGCGAGATCAACAAGCGCCGGGGCCGCGTCCTGGGGATGGAACCGGCTGCTTCCGGATATCAGACCATCGAAGCGGATGTTCCCACGGCGGAAATGTATGATTTCACTACCTTTATCCGTCAGGCGACCCAGGGCCGTGGAAGCTTTACCTTCCAGTTCGCCCGCTATGAGGAAGCGCCCTATACGGTGGCGCAGAAGGTCATCGAGGCGGCTAAGGAGGACGCCGGCGAATAAATAGAGGCTCTTCTGCCGGGAGGAGGGCTGCGCGCCTTCTCCGGCGTGACGGCGGAAGAGTTCCCGGCGAAGGGCAGCAGGCGAAAGATAAGGGCGTATTGCGCATATCGCATATTTAAGATGCAGATATGCATAATGCGTATGTACGGCATAGCTGTATACGGCGATTGAATTAAAGAGGGAGACGGTGTGGCCGTCTCCCTCTTATGTTTTTCCTAATGCCCTGCCGCCCTGCCGCTTGGCTGTTGGGCTGTTGGGAGATCTGGTTGTCTTGATATCTGGACTTGAATTCCCTGCTGCCCGAATGCGCGGGCACAAAGGCCGGAGAGCGCAGGTTTTCTCTGCATACCACCGCAGAGGCGGGATTTTCCGGGGCTCAGAACGAAGGGATCCGGCTGTTTTCAAATCATTTGACCATATCTGTATACATATTGACTTGACCGGGCGGGAGAGAAGCTGATACTCTAATAGGGTAAAGAGGGGGGAGCCGGAAAAGGGTTTCCGCGGGCGGTTATACGGGACATACGGGAGGCGCGGGGCCCGGGGAACATCATCCCCCTGTCCATTACGGCACATTGCAGGAAATTACAAGCGATTAAGGAGGCAATGCAAATGGAATTACTTTGCTATACCAGAACACCTTTGGAAGACATTATCTATGCCAACCGGCTGGCCTTCAGCGTACATTTGGCCCTGCGGGAGCGGGAAGGAGACGGGTTTATTCCCCTGCATCATAACGAAGGGCTTCTGTATGCGCAGGCGGTCTCCCGGGAGGACGGCACTCTCTGCGCCAAAAGCCTGCGGTCACCGTGGCTCTTTTGTGCGGAAAGGGGCTGGGGCGCGGCTGCCGTCCGGACAGAAGCAGAGGGAGAGGACGACTCTGAGAGCGAGGGCTGCATCCTGCTTTTCCATACGGAGGATCTGGTGCATTACAGGGAAGCGGGGCTTTTCCGCCTGCAGGAAACGGGATATATCCGCCAGGCGCGGTGCGCCTACGACGGGGAAAAGGGCGTGTATCTTGTGGCCTGGCAGAGGGAGGACGGCTCCTGGATGAAGGGAGAAGCGCGTCTCTTCGAGGAATCCGGGATAGCCCCGGGCGCGGCAGCGGCGGCGGACGGCCCCTGCGTAGAGGGAGCCGTTCCTTCTTCCGGCGATACGGCGGAGATCGAGGGCGCCGTGCCGGGGAATATATTGGAAATCCCGGAAGAGGCGGGAAGCTACCTGAAAAACAAGCTGATGGCGCCCGTCTGCGTGGATATGCGCCTTTCTGAGGAAGGACCATTCACGGCTGAGGAGCTCAAAAGAGTGAAGGCCGTGGCCACTTACAGCGACGGCGCCCGGGTAGAGAGAAATATCGACTGGGATCTTTCCGCCCTGGATAAAGGTGTAGCGAAAGGGCGGGTCCATCAGGCGCATTTTAATTTCCCCTTTGCGGAAAACAGGGCGGATCCCTGCTGCATGTATCGGGATGGGAAATATTACTTCATCGCTACCAACGATGCAGATCACAATCATACTCTGTATATGCGTTCCTCTTCTTCTTTGGAGGGGATCGCAACGGCGGAAGAAAAGCTGTTTTTGGATTCCGAAACCTATCCGGATGTAAAAGGCCTTTTATGGGCTCCTGAGTTCCATGAGATTGAGGGGAAACTGTATATGTTCCATGCGGCTACTCCCAGCGAGTTTTACTGGCAGGTTTCCCGCGTCAGGGAACTGAAGGAAGGAGGAGACCCCATGCGCCGGGAAGACTGGTCTGAACCTAGGCCGGTAGTAAAGAAGGATGGTTCCCGGCTGACAGAGGGCGGAAGGGTCATTTCTCTGGATATGACGGTGATCCCTTACGAAGGGAAATATTATGCAATGTGGTCCCAGAGGCAGTATGTCCCCGTAGATCAGGGGGCCTGGCTTTACATTGCCCAGATCGATGAAAAAGAACCCTGGAAGCTGGTCACAGACCCCGTTTGCATTAAGAAGCCGGAATTCGGCTGGGAAAATAACCATACCTTCGTAGTGGAAGGCCCTTACTGCTTGGAGGCGGAGAATGAGCTCTTCGTCGCTTACTCCGGCGCACTGATAGACGCTACCTACACGATCGGCTTGCTGAAGCTGAAAAAAGGAAAGGATATCTTGGATCCTGAAAGCTGGGAAAAAATAGGATATCCCCTGCAGTCCTCCCGGTCTTTGGAAGGGGAGTTCGGAACAGGGCATAACTCTTTCCTGAAGGATACGGACGGCCTTACCTGGAATTTCTACCATGGGAGACAGGGCATTAAAGGGCCCAGATCCTCCGGCGCCCGCCGGGTTCACTTTGACGTGGACGGGGAGCCTATGCTGGATGTGACTGAAGACAGGGATCTGCCTGAACGGTTCCGCTCTGTGGAGGCAAGGCTCATAGAGGGCTGACAGCTACCCGGTTCTCCTGTCGTTTTGCTTAACACTGTAAAAACAGAAAGGCCGTCCCGGGCATATACAAGCGCGGGACGGCCTTTCTGCTGGTCCGCGCCTTTTCTTTTGCCGGTTTCACGGGAATTCCGGTATGAAAGTCCAAAAGGCCTGCATATATATGGGCAGAAGGCGGCAGAGAGAAAGGAGGCGGAAAAATGTTTGTGCTTTCCATACAGGCGAAGAAGAAGTGGGGGATTGTGGCGGTGGCGGCAGGTGTGCTTCTGCTGGCGCTGATCGTGATCCCGAAGCTTCAGCCGGAGCTTTCAGGCGGGATACCGGGGGAGACCAACAGCCAGCGGGTGACGTTCCTGGCACAATATGGCTGGGAGGTGGAGGAAGAGCCCGTAGAGATACGAGATGTGACCATCCCTGAAGAATTCGACCAGGTATACGAGCAGTATAACGAGGTGCAGAAATCCCAGGGGATGGATTTGGCTCCTTATGCGGGAAAAACCTGCCGGCAGTGGATCTACCGGGTGAACAATTACCCGGAGGAAGGAACCGTTCAGGCGACTATTCTGGTATATGAGGGCCAGATCGTCGGCGGGGATATCAGCAGCACGGAGCTGGACGGCTTCCTGTGCGGTTTTGCAGGCCAGACGGGAAATCAGGGAGGAGGAGCTTCGGAAGCACCGTCCTCCTCTGCGCTGGAAGCTTCGGACGCCGGGGGATCTCAGGGCGGGACGCAGGCTTCTTCAGAGAACGGGGAGCAGAGCGTATCCGATGCGGCTGAAGGGAGCTCCAGTTCGGGAGAGTCTTCCGGAATTTCGGCAGAAAGCGCGGGCACGGATGTCATACCCGACGACGCGTGGCCGACAGACTGAGCGCGGGCGAAAAATTCGCCGCGCATCCCTTTGGGGCTGCAGAAAAAACGCTTGCGTCCCCAGGTGCGGATTCGGTATACTTATTATATTACTGCATACGGTACAAACCGGTAGGTATAACACCGGATATATGGGCTTTCGAAAACCGGCGGTGCGAAAGGCCTTACGGGCTGCGGGGATGCGGGGCGAAAAAACCGGCGTCCCCCATCGGGCCCCGCAGGCGGAAGCCTGGTTTTGGGAAGGCGCCGTGTCTGGAAGGAATGGAAAAATGAGCAAGACGGGAAAAACGGAAAGGCTGGATAAGCTTCTGGCCCTGCATCTGACGGGAAGCCGGAAGGAAGCGGGCCTGCTGGTGCGCCGCGGGCTGGTGCTGGTGAACGGCACGGCGGCACGGCGGGCGGAGGAAAAGGTGGATCCGGAGCGGGATTCGGTCTCTGTAGAGGGGCGGGAGCTCACGCTTCGGAAACATCTGTATATTATGATGAACAAGCCCTCCGGGGTGCTTTCGGCTACCCGGGACCCAAAGGCGGAGACGGTGGTAGATCTTCTCCCGGCCCAGTGGCGCAGAAGAGGGATGTTCCCTGCGGGAAGACTGGATAAGGATACCCGCGGGCTTTTGATCCTGACGGACGACGGGGATTTCGCCCACAGGATGCTGGCACCCAAAAGCCATGTATGGAAGCTTTATGAGGCAAAGCTGGACGGGCCCGTGGGGCCTGAAGAACGGGACCGGTTCCTGAGGGGCGTCTCTATAGGGGACAGGATCTGCCTGCCTGCCGAGCTGTATCTGCCCGATGGGGAATCCTCTTCCCTGGTGCGGGTGCGGATACGTGAAGGGAAATTCCATCAGGTCAAAAGGATGTTCAGCGCCGTAGGCCGGGAGGTGACGGCTCTGAGCCGGCTGCAGATCGGCGGGCTCTCTCTGGATGCGGCCCTTGGCCCGGGAGAATGCAGGCTGATGACTGCGGAGGAGACCGCCCTGGTTTTCGCAAAAGGACCTGGATCGGTTGAGCCGTCCCGCGCAGCAGGGATGGAAATATAGGCGCAAAATGGAAGAAATTTCCGGTATGACGGCGTTTCGTTTGGCTTTCAGGCCACCCAAAAGGGGAACAGAAATCTTTTGCCCCCCAAGTTTGTTTTATTCTGACAAATAAGCAGGAAATTCTTCACGAAAATGAAGGTCAAGATTTGGCATTTGTCAGATTCACATAAACCTGCATACTGATTTTTGGGCAAAAAAGGACTGTTAATGGCCTTCAAATTCTGGTATAGTATTGTACATAAACATAGGGGAAGCTGAAATCGAGGCATAAAGCACCCTAAACGTATTGATTCAGGAGGACATATTATGGCAAGCGTATCATTGAAAAACGTCTATAAGATTTATGACGGCGGCGTAACGGCCGTTACCGACTTCAATCTGGAGATTGCCGATAAAGAATTCATCATTCTGGTCGGACCTTCCGGATGCGGCAAGTCCACGACCCTGCGTATGATCGCCGGTCTGGAAGAAATAAGCAAAGGCGAGCTTTACATCGGCGACACCCTCTCCAACGACATCGCGCCGAAGGACCGCGACATCGCCATGGTGTTCCAGAACTATGCTCTGTATCCCCATATGACGGTGTATGACAACATGGCATTCGGCCTGAAGCTGCGCAAGACCCCCAAGGACGAGATCAAGCGCCGCGTGGAAGAGGCTGCCAGAATCCTTGACATCTCCCATCTGCTGGACAGAAAGCCGAAGGCTCTTTCCGGCGGCCAGAGACAGCGTGTTGCCTTGGGCCGTGCTATCGTCCGCGATCCTAAGGTTTTCCTGCTCGACGAACCTCTTTCCAACCTGGACGCTAAGCTGCGTGCGCAGATGAGAACCGAGATCTCCAAGCTCCATAAGAAGCTGGGCACCACCTTTATCTATGTTACGCATGACCAGACCGAAGCTATGACCATGGGCGACCGCATCGTGGTCATGAGAGACGGTTTCATCCAGCAGGTAGATACTCCTCAGAATCTGTACGATTATCCCTGCAACGAGTTTGTGGCAGGCTTCATGGGTTCTCCTCAGATGAACTTCATCAACTGCACCATTGCCAAGGACGGCGACGGCTATGCTATGACCTTCGGCCAGTATTCCATCAAGATTCCGGCTTCCAAGGTTGTTCCGGAGCTGGCCGACTATGTGGGCAAGGACGTTATCTTCGGCATTCGTCCCGAGGATGTGCATGACGAACCCGACTTCCTGGCAAAAGTCACAGAAGGCATTGTGGAAGCCAATGTGGAAGTTACCGAGCTGATGGGTGCTGAAATCTATCTCTATGTTGAGTGCGAGGGCAACGCCATCACCGCCCGTGTGGAGCCTACCTCCACCGCGAAGCCCGGCGATACCATCAAAATGGCTTTCGATCTGAACAAGATGCATCTCTTCGACAAAGAGACCGAGAAGACCATCCTCAACTGAGCAATACGAAGCATATAGGAAAAGGCCGCGTCGAAACGCGGCCTTTTCTCTTTGTTCCGTTCGGTCATCTGCGCTGTTTGTACGCTTCGAACCATTTTTCGCTCAAAGGTGTGGGCGCGGCGGAAACAGGGGAGGCGGATCTTTTGCTTTTGGTATGCCTTCGCTCCTGCGTCTCCGTGGTTTTGCAGGCTGGGAAGGCCGGCGGAAAAATTAGTATTCCCGGAAGAACCTGCGGTCCGTCTTCCCGCCTCTTTCGGCTTTTGCTCCTTTTCCCTTTTGCCTTTTGTTCGCGTTTCCTTTTTTTGTCCTTTCTGCCCTTCTGCTTTTTGCTCTTCTGCTCTTTTTTGGCGAAAGGGGGGAGAAGAGCGGAAGGGACCCGGGGTTCCGAGGGCGCGCAGATTCCGGCGGAAGACAAGAGCCGTTTCAGTTGAAAGGAGTTTTCTTTTTGCCTGTGAGCGTAAGGGCGGTGAGCTTCAGAATAGTGGTGGCTTTGAAATGCGCGTCCGTAACGGCGAAGCCGTCAGGGGAACCGTGATGGCTCAGAAGCAGGCGGGTGGCTTTTTCAAACTCAGCCCGGTCCTCCACAAACTCGACGATTCCCGTTCCCGTAATGCTCCGGTAATCCATGGTGCACTGCATGCCGCGGTCCAAATGGCGGAAGACGTGGTCGCAGTCCATCTGGAACCCCACATGGGGATCCTTCCGGAGCAGCTCCAGCTTTCTCCCTTCATTGGCGCTGTGGAAATAAAGGGTCAGTACGCCGTCCCGGAATTCATAGCCGTAGTTCAGGGCCACGATGTAGGGAAAAGTATCCGCATTGATGGCGATCCGGCAGGAATCGCAGGTGCTGACGATCTCTTCCAGTTCTTTTTTGTCTTTTATTTCCCGATTTTTTCTTTTCATACGATCATCCTCCGTTATACACCGGCATTCGCCGTGAAGTTCCCTGTATTATAGCACGGAAACAGAACGAAAAAATATAAAGTAAGAGGAAAAATGCAGGCCGGTTTGACAGAATAAAAGGGGATTGAAACTGGAAAACTATGGAATAGATATGCCGTTCTATAAAAAATTCCCGCACACACGAGCTTTTCATAAAAAACTGTTGAAAAGTATGCGGAAGTTGTGTAGAATATAAGAGTATA
>URRG01000031.1 GCA_900550095.1 uncultured Oscillospiraceae bacterium | reverse complement strand
CCTTGGGCATGCTCATGACCATATCCGGGTCGATAATGGACACAACCGGGATATCGTGGGGATCCACGCATACAAATTTGCGGCGTTTCTCCACATCGGTAATCACATAGTTGATGATGACCTCAGCGGCTGTGCCGGATGTGGTGGAAACAGCGATAATAGGCAGGCATTTGTTCTTTGTGGGAGCAGCGCCCTCAAGGCTGCGGACATCCGCAAATTCCGGGTTGGTCATGATTACAGCAATGGCCTTGCTGGTGTCGATGGCGCTGCCTCCGCCTACGGCTACAATGACATCGGCCTCTTCTTTTTTGCAGAAGGCCACGCCCTCCTGCACGTTTTCGATGGTGGGGTTGGCCTTGATGCCGTCGTAAACAGCATATGCAATGCCAGCCTTATCCAGCACATCCGTCACTTTAGTAGCGACCTTGAATTTCAAAAGATCCGGATCCGTGCAGAGCATGACTTTCTTGCAGCCACGGTTTTTGACCTCGTTTGCAATTTCCTGAATGGCTCCCTTGCCGAAATAGGATGTTTCGTTGAGCATAATTCTGTTTGCCATGAAATGCAGCCTCCTTAAAAATATATACAGATATTTATACAGCGTCCTGAGAACTTCTGCCTGCCGTTACCGCTCTTACTGAATATTATAGTATGTAAAAGTCGGCATACGCCGCAGCGGCCGCAACTTCACTGCCGCCCGGCTGATTCAGAACCTCTCGACTGGGCCGGTTTACCACTCTCCCAATCCGCCTGGACCGACGTTTAATATTTTGAAATCCACACGCGCCACTTCGCTCCTGTAAAACCCCATATAAAACGTTTCCTGAATACTGCCTTTTACGGGTGCGGAATTTTCACTGATCAACATGAGTTCATGGTCCGTTATCCCCGAAGCCGCATCTTTCAAAAGAGCGCCGCCGGAATTATATTTCCGGTATTCTATATTTTTATAGCCTCCTGAGAACTCATCTTCATACTTTCCCTTCACCGTGATCTTGAATACCGCAAAATCATCTGTGCCCGCCGAACGGTATAGACTGCCTATTTCTTCTTTCTCATACAAGCCGCCGGAATTATGTATCCCTATGATCCTATCGCTCTCCGACATATAGTCGCCGGGCTCGCAGTATTCGATATCCATGCTTATGTCGTAGTCTATGACCGCATCCACATATTCCGCTTCATATGAATAGGAACCAATATAGGTAAACGTCACACCCTTCACAGTATGTGAAACAGCCTCAGGCATTTGAGCCGCCGGGCTGGATTCCGCCGGCTTCGACTGCGCGCCTCCGGTTGAAGGAACCCTGCCGTCCCCAGGATCGGAAGAGGGGGGCGCCGAGCTTTCTTCCTCTTCGCCGATCTGCGAAGAAGGCCCGTCCTCCGCACCATCCAGAGATGCCTCGTATTCCAGTATAAACTCTATATTTTCCCGTTCTGTTTCGGTAAATAGATCCTGTGAAAAATCTTCCGGCTCTATCGTTCCGCTATACCATACCTGCGACTCAAAATACGCTCGGAGCTCCGGATCCTGAAAGATCCGACCGTGCCGGGCATATATTTCGTTTCTGGCGAGAACCAGCTCTTCGCGGGATAAACCGGCCACATCCTCCTGTGTCAGCGCCCTTGAGGAGCTGAAAGGCAATATGTAGCTTCCCACTTCATACGCTTCGACCTCATCCAGATTGATCCAGCCTTCTCCTGTATCCAGCTTTCCCCAAAGAACGGTTCCATACTCTCCGTTCTCCAAAAACTCACCGACTACTCCATATGTGCCTCTCTCTGAAATCGAACCGACCACAGAATAGCCGTAACCGGGGCCCTGATATATAGGAAGCCCCCGGCCCAGTTCTATCTGGTACGGCGTAAATGCTTCAGAGTACGGCGCCTCGCTGGAACTCTCCTCCTGAGAAACCGAGGACGTATCCTCCGGCTCAAAAGCATGGCTGCATCCGCCTGCAGCCGCAAGCAATACGATAAGCAAACATGCAAAACCTTTTCTCATTTTCCTACTCCCTGCGCAGTTCATCTGCAACTGCCGCCAATAAAATTTCAAACGCCTGTAAAGCGCCCAGTTTGTGTCGGGAAATTTCCAGCCGCCTTCAACTATAATCCATTATAGCCCAACTGTATCCGATTGGAAAGAAAAAATACTCAAGGCGGAAAAATTTTACTCTGCTTCTGGGAATAGTCCTCTCCTATTCCCCTGCCTGCACAGCAGGAAACGCCTACCCCTTTCAGCCTCATCAGGCTGGGCCGTGAAAAGGCAGTCCAGGCTTTCTTCTTCCTCGAAACGGTATGGCCGGAAGGCAAGCAGCCTGAACATGGAGCATCCGCTTTCGCCGAAACTTCTTCGGCTCTACCGCTGCCTCATCCTGCGCGCCGGGAAGGATGCAAAACGCCGGAACGCGGATCAGATTTCCACATCGTTCAAGGCGATAAGACCCATACAGAAAATTTTCATAGCCTTGAAGAGGCTCTCTAACCGGAGGCCTTCATCCGGCTCGTGACCGCCGCCATGACCGGGAAGAAACATGGGATGCTCCAACCCTTCGCCGGGGATCCCCATCCCAAAGGCGAATGCTCTGGGGAGCTTTCTGGCATAGGTGCCGCCTGCCATTACATAGGGTTCTGTCTCCATGCCCGCAATCTCATTGAATACGCCTGTGAGAAGATCCACAGCCGGGTGCTTCCGGTCGAAGTAATTGGGTTTGCTGTCCCGGATCAATTCCTGCGAAAAGCCTCTGCGCCGGGCAGATTGGCCGATGGCCTCAACGATCTTCTCAGAATCGGCCTCAATGGGATATCGAATATTAAAATGCATCCACAGGCGGCCGTCCTCTTTTTGGCCGAACATGCTCTCCACACAGCTCAGCCTGCCGGAAATTTCGTCGCTGCACCGGATCTGCAGGCCGCGGCCATAAAAATCCTGCCCGGCTTCACAGAGATACATGAATTTTTCCGCGTCCTCATCTGAAAGGGCCCCTGCATACAAAAGCCCCCTGGCAAGCCGCGCAATGGCGCTGACGCCCCCATCCGGGAAAGCCGTATGCCGGGAAATCCCCCTGGCTGTGAGCCTATAGGAATCTTCCTTCTCCTCTACCGTGATCTCCTTGGGAAGAAGCTCCAGCGCGCCTTTCACCCGATCCGTCTTTTTCAGCACGATCTCCGCCAAATCCGGGACCATATTGCTGGCTACTCCGCCGGAAAGAGAGAGGACATCCCCGCTCAGAGGTTCATCGGAAACCAGATTGGTCTCGATAATTCCCTTTTCCCCATAGCAGACAGGGAAGCCGCAGTCCGCTATGATGGACATCTTCGGGCAGGGATAGTTTTCGGCGTAATACTCCATATCCGTCATGCCCCGCTCCTCATCGCAGCCGAAGAACATGCGCAGGGGGTGCTTCAGCTCAATGCCCAGCTCATCCAGGCACTGGATGCAGTACATGGTGCCAATAGTGGGGCCCTTGTTATCCTGGGAACCCCGGCCTACGATATAGCCGTCCTTTTCAAAAGGCTCATAGGGAGAAAACTGCCAGTTGTCCCCCAGAGGGACGACGTCCAAATGGCCCCAGAAACCAATGCTCTCTTCCACGGGCCCTCCGCTTTTCTCCCGCCACATGCTGCCGCAGTAGTAGTCATAGTTTTCCGTCTGAAAGCCGTGTTCCCGGCCGATTTTCATCATTTCTTCCAGAACCTCCCGGCAGGGCTGCCCAAAGGGCTTTACCTCCGAATGGGGGTCTGAAACGCTGATGATCTTCACCACACGCAGAATATCTGCTGTGATCTGCTCCCTGTGGCCGTCGATCCACTGGGAGATCTTCTCCATAATCTCTCCGTTTACCGGTGTTTTGCTCACACTCAATACAAAGACCTCCTTCTATGACCAGTATTCATATCAGTTGAGCCGCCAAAGCGCGCGGCTTTTCCAAGATGGTTCCAGTATACTCCATGAAAAGGAAAAAGGGAAGAGGGGAAGAAATGCAAGATCTTGCATAATTTACAAAGAAAATACAAAATAGTCAGTTTTGACATAATTTTCAACAAATCTTTTTGATATTTTTTATATATTTCTAATCTGGATAATTACAAAAATATGTGCTACGATTTTGCTAAAGAGATTTATCAATAGTAAAAAAACATATTTAAGATGTCCATCTTTTAACCATCTGGTTTATGGGTTGCTGCATGTTTAACTGGGGCAAAAACTGTAACCGCACAGTTCCGTTCTGTCACAGATACAGCCATGCAACCAGCCGCATAGAAGAGAGGAATGCATATGGCTGCCAAAATTCGGACGGTACGGATATTGGATATTAAAAAGCCCTGACCTTATCCTCATGGAGGCTTTGAACAACAGCGGTTCGGACGGTAACAGTATACGATGATTTTAAAAATGCATAAGGCTTAACAACGTATATTAAAGGAAGGTGTTTTCTCATGGCTGTCATTCAGGCAGAAGGCATCCGGAAGGTTTACGGGACGGGGGACGTGCGGGTGCATGCCCTCCGGGACTGCAGCATACGAATCTCCCAGGGGGAGCGCCTGGCCATCACAGGGGACAGCGGCGCCGGGAAATCCACTCTTCTGCATATCCTGAGCGGGCTGGACGCCCCCACGGAGGGCCGGATCCTCTATGACGGGCAGGATATCGCCGTCATGGAAGAAAAGGAGCTGGCGGCCTTCCGCCGGAAGCATATCGGCTTTGTGTTCCAGGCCTATAACCTGGTGCCCGAGCTCACAGCCTGGGAAAACATCCTTCTCCCCCATCTGCTGGACGGCACCCCGGCGGACGAAGCCTATCTGAAGGAAATCTGCGGCTCCCTGGGCATTGGGGACCGCCTGCGCCACATGCCCTATGCCCTTTCAGGCGGGCAGCAGCAAAAGGCAGCCATCGCCCGGGCCCTGTGCCATAAACCTCAGGTGGTGTTTTGCGACGAGCCCACCGGCAACCTGGATTCGGAAAGCGCCGGGGACGTGATCCGGCTTTTAAACGAGCTTTCGGATACGCTGGGATTTTCGCTGGTGATAGTGACCCATAACCTGGAGATCGCCGGCCGGTATGAAAGGCGGGTCACGGTCAGGGATGGGAAGGTATCGGGTGATCTGACATGAAAGTGCTCTGGCTGCTGAATCTCCGGTATATCGGTTCCCATCGGAAATTTTTTATCAAGTCCGCCGCCTGTATCATGCTGCTGGTCTGCGGGGTCTTTCTCGCCCTTTCCCTGCGGGATTCCTATCTGCAGGCGGAAAGCGACGCCATGTATGCGGAATCCGGCCGGTATGAGCGAATCGTATACAACGCTTCCCCCGAAGCAGTAAAAAAACAGACGGAAGCCGGAAAAGAAGCGGGGCTGGGTTTTATCCACATGGAGGGAACCGTCCCGGTGGAAAATATGGATCCGAAGGCGTACCCCCTGTTGGGGCACATGGATGAAAAGGCATTCTATTATAAGCCCCTATTGCTTTTGAAGGGCGACTACCCCAAAAGCGGAAACGAAGCCGCCCTGGAGGAAAAGGCCTATTACCAGCTGGGGCTGACGGCCTCCCCGGGGGAAAGCTTCACGATCCCCGTAATCGAAAACGGGAAAACCGTGGAAAAAACCTATACCCTTTCCGGCATTCTGAAGGATTACAGCGCCGACCTCCTGTTTTTAGACATGCAGTATGCAGACATAGCGGAATACAGGGAGGAGATCCACTGGCCCAATATCCTCACTGCCGGCTATGAGGAGGAGTCCGTTTCCGCAGTCAATATCCTGTGTGGAGACACAACCTCCGATCTGAGCGTCTATGGAGGCTGCCAGGTGAATAATTACCCCTCCGCCTCCGCATATATCCAGGAAGGCACAGCCGTCATCAACGGGATTTTCTTCACCCTTACTCTCGCTTTTCTGCTGATCCTGGCCGTGGGGACCTGCAACATAGCCGAAACGGATATGAAAAACCGCAGGAGATACCTGATCATCCTGAAATGCGCGGGCGCGACCCCGCGGCAGTCCCTGCTGCTCTTCGCGCTGCAGGCCTTTTCCCTGTGGCTGGTTTCCTTCTGCGCCGGGTGCCTGCTGGGGCTGCTCATGCTCTTCCCCGCCTTTTCCCTGGCCGGCGCTATACGCATTTACGAGGTTGTGCCCCGGTTTATCGTATCCGGCGAAGCGTTTTTCCTTTCGGCGGGTATTTCCCTGCTATCGCTCCTTATCCCCTATCTGCTGAAAACGAAGCGCGTATATCAAAGCCGCCCGGTGGAGCTTATGCATGGAAAAAACCGCCGCAGCTTCATGACCCACAAATTCATCCCGGATTTCCCAAAGCTCTGGAACAGGGCCGTCAGGGGCTCCAATTTCCTGAAGCGGCTCTCCTTCTCGGGTATGGTGGCGCTGCTGGCCATGATCACCGTATACGTGAGCTTCCTGTCGGTAGCCAGCGCCAGGGCCTTTTACGAACCCCTGCTCAAGACCCTGGGGAAAGAAGACTATGCTCTGCATACCCTCGGTAATTCCTGCATGTCTTCTACATTCAATATGCCCTTTCCTCAGGGAAGCGGCGCAACGGAAGAAATGGTCGATTCCATCCTGGATTCCGGCATTTTTGATGTGAACTGCATCGCTTCCGCCTCTTCCACCGTCCATTTCCAGAAGATCGATCCTGCCGACGCAGGCAGATTTCAGGAATACAGACTCAATTCCCTGGAAAAAGAGGATCAGCAGCGCCTGCTCTCGTACTTGGAGGACGGGGAAGGGTATGCGGCGGCTCCCCTGCCTCTGTGCGCCGTGGATACGGCGACCCTGGAGCTTCTTCGCCCCTATGTGACGGCCGGGGAAATCGATACGGAAAAATTCCTGAAGGGCGAGATAGTCGTCGCCGACGGCGATATCTATGAGCTGGGGGAAACCATCGACGCGATCTCCCCCATCCTGCCGGAGGGCTCCACAGAATCGTATATCAACGGGGAGCCCACCGTTCTGGAAAGGCAGGTCACAGTGGATGCTGTGATACATATCCCGGATGGGGAGAAAGCGGGATATTCCCTTTCTACTCTCAGCGGTTCGGTCTTCTGCTCCTACCCCTTCCTTTCCGAGCAGAATCCCAACGCCCGGTGGGACTGCATATCCCTCAGCGTGAAAGAGGGCGCTTCCTTC
Source organism: uncultured Oscillospiraceae bacterium (assembly GCA_900550095.1). Lineage (GTDB taxonomy): Bacteria > Bacillota > Clostridia > Oscillospirales > Acutalibacteraceae > UMGS1264. The sequence continues at coordinate 4,893 of URRG01000031.1, read as the reverse complement.
GATAAGGCCAACGACATTATGAAGCGGGCCTTCAGCCAGTCCGTTTACTGCTCTATGGATGATACGGCGGCCATAAAGGCGCAGTACATCAGCAGCCAGCAGCAGTGGATCGCATTGTTTCTAACGCTTCTGGGGATACTGCTGTTCATTTCCATGATCTGCATTTTCCTGATCACCTCGGCCCAGACCCAGAACAACATGCACAGCTATGCCCTTCTGCGGGCTGTGGGGATCTCTTCCGGCGATATCGTCAGGCTGGAAATCCAGAACAATATCCTGGCCATATTCTGGGGGTACGTTCTGGGCGCCGCTCTCGGCTTTGTGCTGATATGGAGCGGACAGAAAGGCTGGAAGACGGTGGAAACCTCGGATATTTATTTCACCCATGTGCTTCCGGCGGCAGTCATAGTGTTCGTGCTCCTTATTCTGATCCAATATATCTCCGGTAAAATCATTATCTCCAGAATGTGCAAAAGGAGTGTGATGGATACCATACGGGATATTACAAATTAAAGCTTAAAGGCTCATAAAGAGGAGGGCCCGGTCTTCGTACCGGCCCTCCTTTTTTACCGCCGCATAACGCATAAAAAGAACCACAGCCCCAATCAATAGGCTGTGGTTTCATATTTTCCTATTACGATTTTCCTCAAAAAGGTAACAATATAGAAGACCGGTGTATATTTCACATCGATTATGTATATAGCATAGGGAAAAAACCTCCATTTGTCAAGTATTAATTTGAAAAAAAGCGAAAAAGCCTCCGATCACTGTATGCCTTATAAAAAAGGACGCAGGGCGCCTGTTTTCCCTTTTTACAGATTCTTTGCCATCCGGTATACTGAGAGCATTCCAAACATCCATAGTACGATCGTACGATATGCCACAGGCTATCACCATCCGGCTTCCGCACTTTCAGGCGGAGGCCTTTTGTCCGCTGCTCTTCTGCCCCATCCGCGGATCATCCGGACGCCGGATGCCACAGACCGCAGGAAGGGCAGGCACTGCTTTTCCTATAAAGGAGGGAAAACACATTATGCATCAAATCCAGCTGGAGGATATCTCTAAACGCTTTACAATCTCTCAACGGCCCAAAGGAAAGCACTCTGCTTTCAAGAGCTTATTTCACAGAGAAAAGCGCACAGTGGAAGCTCTCAAACATATCAGCTTCACCATTGAGGAAGGAGAGCTGGTGGGCTATATCGGCCCCAATGGAGCGGGAAAATCCACCACTGTGAAGGTCATGAGCGGCATCCTGACGCCGGAGGAAGGGAACTGTTCCATCCTGGGCCGCACCCCCTGGAAGGAGCGCACCGCCCACGTGGCCAACATCGGGGTGGTATTCGGCCAGAGAAGCCAGCTTTGGTGGGATGTGCCCGCCAGGGATTCCTTTGAGCTTCTGCGGGACATTTACGGAATTCCACGAGCCCGCTACACGGAAAGGCTCCGGGAATTGAGCAAGGCCCTGGAACTGGCTCCCCTGCTCTCTGTGCCTGTCCGGCAGCTTTCCCTGGGGCAGAGAATGCGCTGTGAAGCGGCTGCGGCTTTGCTGCACAGCCCCCGGATCCTGTTTCTGGACGAGCCCACCATCGGGCTGGACGCCGTCTCAAAGCTGGCTCTGCGGGATTTTCTCAAGGAAGAGAATCGGAAAAACGGCGTGACTATGATCCTCACCACCCACGATATGGACGATATCGACGCTCTCTGCACCCGGGTGATGACCATCGGCCATGGCCGCCTGCTCTACGACGGCACCCTGCAGGAGCTGAAGAAGACTTACGCCCCGCTCCATCGCATCCGGGCTACCCTGCAGAGCCCCGCCTGTCTGCCGGAAAATCCGCCGGAGGGCATTCTCCGCTGGAAGCTGGAAGGAAAAATCTGCACCGCCGTCTTCGACTCCCGGAAAACGCCCGCCCACCGGCTGATCGCCGCCCTGGCGGAGCTTCTTCCCCTGCAGGATATTGTGGTGGAGGAACAGAGCGTGGATGAAATGGTGGCTTCCATGTATCAATCTCTGGATCTTTCCTGAAAGGAGGAAACCCATGAGCACACAAAAAAAGCTCCCTGAGGAGGCTGCCGGAAAAGAAAAAGCTCCGCCCCTTCCCGGTGGGGAAAAAACCGCTGAAAATTTCTCTGAAAACCTCTCCCGCAAAAGCAGGACCAAGCTTCCCAAGAAAAAGGATTCTTCTTCCTGCGGCAAAAACCGGAAAACCTGGAGGGCTTATCCCGCCATTTTCCGCATCCAGCTGCTGGAAGCCATCCAATACAGGGCTGCAGGCCTGGCAGGGGCTGCCACCAGCATATTCTGGGCTCTGATCGAAATCACGGTCTACACGGTTTTCTTCACCTATGCGGATAAAGCCTCCATGCCCGGTGTTTCCAACGGCATGAGCCTTTCTCAGGTGATCAGCTACACCTGGCTGGGGCAGTTTTTGTTTCTCATGCAGCCCAGCGGCATCAACCCGGACATTCAGAAAAAAATCGACAGCGGAGACGTGGGCATCGAGCTCTGCCGGCCCATAGATCTCCACAGCCTGTGGGCGGCTCAGAATGCGGCTCGGGCGGCCTCTCCCCTTCTCTGGAGAGGGGTGCCGGTGATTTTGACCGGTCTTCTCATGCCGCCTGCCCTGCGCCTTTCCGGCCCTGCCTCCCCGGGAGCTTTTTTCTGCTTTCTCCTGGGTTGCCTGGGGGCCTGGTTCCTGTGCTTCTCCTTTTCCACCTTCATGTGCGTCATCCGCCTGAATGTGCCCTGGGGAAACGGCCCCTGTTATATGATCCTCCTCATCGCCATGGTGCTGGGTGGAACATATCTCCCCCTGCAGCTCTGGCCGGATTTTCTGCAGCCCTTCCTTCTTTTGCAGCCCTTTGCGGGCTACACCGATCTCCCTATGCGCCTGTATCTGGGAACCATGCCCCTTTCAAAGGCATGGCTGGGTCTGGGCCTGCCTTTGTTTTGGAGTCTCATATTCCTCCTGTGGGGAAAATTCCTAATGAAGCGCCGCCTGAAAACCGTAGTGGTACAAGGCGGATAGGGGCGTCCCCTGCAACGGCTTAGGCTCATGCAATCACCCTCCCACCCTCTTGCGTAAAACCCTAACTCTGAAAGGAGGAACACAGATGAAAGTATCGCCCCGCACAGCCAGGCCGCCTTCTGACCGGGAAAAGCCTATGAATGGCTTTTTTCTCTACTTCCGCTATATCCGCCTGCAGTTTCTTTCCGGGGTCCAGTATAAGGGCTGGTGGATGATGATCCCCCAGGTATTTCTGGTGGTGGTAACCGATCCCATCAGCACGATCTTTATGTTTTCCCGCTTTGGTTCCATCGGGGAATGGAGCATGGAACGGATCCTTCTCATGTATTCCATGGCCGTAACCGCCTTTGGCTTGGCGGAAACCTTCTGCCGTGGCTTCGACTCTTTTCCCTGGAAAATGGTCCAGGGCGGGGAATTTGACCGGGTGCTGCTAAGACCCCGCTCTACGGTAGTGCAGGTAATGGGATCCGTTTTTCATATTCACAGAGCGGCCCGGGTGGTAAGCGGGCTGGCTGCCATAGCCTGGTGCCTCTGGAGACTTCAGATCCGTATGGATCTCCTTCGGATCCTCTTTCTTATCTATACCCTTGCCGGGGGCATGCTGCTCTATATGGGGGTCTTCATCCTGACCTCCGGCATAGCTTTCTTTTCCATCAAGGGGCTGGATTGGATCTATATCTTTACAAACGCAGGCTACCAGGTTACCCGCTGCCCCATGCCCTATATGCCCCGGCCGCTGAAAACCATGTTTACGTTTCTCATCCCTATTCTGGCGGTGAGCTATTACCCTGCCTCCGTTCTCTGCGGGTGGGGCGAACCCTTGTGGAAGGGAGCTCTTGCACTGCCTGCGGGCCTTGCGTTCCTGTGCCTTTCCCTTCTGATGTGGCGTTTTGGTGTGCGGCATTACCGCAGCACAGGGAGCTGATACCTATACCCAAACCAAAAAGGAGGAACAAAGCATGTCCAAGCAAAACATATTTGATAATGAAAAATTTTTTGAAGGCTACCGCGCTCTGCGGGAAAACCCGGACTGCGCCAACAATCTTACGGAAAAGCCCGCCCTTTTCTCCATGCTGGGAGAAATAAAGGGAAAACGTATTCTGGATCTTGGCTGCGGATATGGGGAAAACTGCCTTGCCTTCTCTAAAATGGGCGCCCGCTCCGTAACCGGAACGGATATCTCTGAAAAAATGCTCGCTGTGGCGCAGCAGGAAAGCACTGGGGAGTCCATCCGCTACCTGCATATGCCCATGGAGGACATATCCGCCCTGATGCTGGAACGCTTTGATATAATAGTAAGTTCCCTTGCCATCCACTACGTGGAAGATTTTGAAAGGCTCGCCCGGGACATATATTCCCTCCTAACAGAAGGCGGCCTCTTTCTCTTTTCCCAGGAACACCCGCTGACCACAGCTCCGAAGGAAGGCGTCCGATGGCTGCGAAGCGCTTCCGGAGAAACAGAAGGTTATGTGCTAACGGATTACGCCCAGCCGGGCAAGCGCTGCGTTTCCTGGATGGTGGGCGGCGTAATAAAATACCACCGCACGTTTTCCGATATACTCAACGGCTTGTGCCGGGCCGGTTTCCGCATTGAGGAGCTGCGGGAACCCCTGCCGCCGGAGGACGCTCTCAGCCGCCTGCCTTCCCTGAAAAAAGAGGCCCACAAACCGAATTTCCTCCTGGTCAAGGCTTATAAAGCCTGACCTCCCGGCTCTCGTCTCAAAAAGCGGCCTCTGATTTCGAAAAAATCCTCCCGCACGTCTATACGTTTGGAACCGCCTCCGTATACGCGCTCAGAATGCTTCAGGAAACCCAGTTTTTTAGACCGCTGGGAACCGCAGGCGTCCTTCTTCCTTACTTTTTA
>URRG01000030.1 GCA_900550095.1 uncultured Oscillospiraceae bacterium | reverse complement strand
TGTCTCCTTCCTTCAGATTCTGGGCGCCGGTGACGATCTGGAGAAGGGGGCCGTCCCCTGTGTTCACCTGACAGATCCAAAGATGGTCGGAATCCGGGTGACGCTCCATTTTTTCTACTTTTGCGACCACCACGTTGTCGATCTCAGCGCCTTCCTGGGTCCAGCCTTCAACCTTGGAACCGCTCATAGTTATTGCCTCTGTAAATTCACGCATGCGCATCTCCGGCACTTTTGTGAATTCCTGCAGCCATTTCATGGATAGATTCATATTTCAATACCACGCTTTCTCTTTCTCAGAATAAGGCAGCCCACATCAGAACTGCTTCAGGAAACGCACGTCGTTTTCATAGAACATGCGAATGTCGTCGATAGCATAACGGCGCATAACGACGCGCTCAAGGCCCATGCCCAGAGCAAAACCGCTGTATACCTCCGGATCGATGCCGCAGTTGGATAGCACCTTGGGGTGCACCATTCCACAGCCCAGGATCTCGATCCAGCCTTCGCCCTTGCAGAGACGGCAGCCCTCGCCGTGGCAGTTGAAGCACTGCACGTCCACTTCTGCGCTGGGTTCTGTGAAGGGGAAGTGATGGGGGCGGAAGCGTACCACGCTGTCTTCCCCATAAAGCCTCTTGATAAAGGTTTCAAGGGTGCCTTTCAGATCCGCAAAAGAGATTCCCTTATCCACCACAAGGCCCTCGATCTGATGGAAGAGGGGGGAGTGCGTGGCGTCCAGCGCGTCGGAGCGGTATACGCGGCCCGGAGAAATGACGCGGATAGGAGGCTTCTGCTTTTCCATGACGCGCACCTGCACGGGAGAGGTCTGCGTTCTCAGCACAATATTGTCATTGATGTAAAAAGTATCCTGCGTGTCCCGGGCTGGGTGATCCTTGGGGATGTTCAGGGCCTCAAAATTGTAATAGTCGTATTCTACCTCTGGGCCTTCCACGATATCGAAGCCCATTCCCACAAAAATTTCCTTGATTTCCTCCAAAACGCCGGAAAGAGGGTGCTGCGTGCCTGTTTCATGGCGCTTGCCGGGCATGGTCACGTCGATTGTTTCCGCTTCCAGCCTCTTTTTCAGTTCGGCTTCCTTCAGTTCGGCGGCGCGCTTTACCAAGTCGTTTTCAATAAACGCTCTGACTTCGTTGGCCAGTTGGCCGATAACCGGCCTCTCTTCCGGGGAAAGGCCGCCCATTTTCTTCAAAATAGCCGTCACCTCGCCCTTTTTTCCCAGATACTGCACACGCAGAGCTTCCAGCGCCTGCTGGCTTTCTGCAGCGTTCAGCTCCTGTTCCGCTTTCCGGCGGATCGCCTCAAGCTCCTGTTTCATGGAATCCATCCTTTCCTCATAGGCCCCGGGGAAACCCGGCGGCTGAAATCCAAAATAGTGAAATACAAAAAGAAAAGGCTTTCATCCCAAAGGGACGAAAGCCTGATTTCGTGGTACCACCCTCATTTATGTCGTCCGGCTGGATTACATAATCTCTTTGCCGGAGAACAACTCTGAGGCTCTGTAACGGAAGCCAGCCGTCACAGCCTACTGTTTTCTTTCAGCTGTGCCGCTCCAAAGGGAACTTCGCCTTATTGCACCGCAGTATGCTTCCAGCCCTTGGCATACATTCTCTGCCCGGTGGGAAATAAGGGTACTTCCTTTTTCCACGCGTTCTATCTATCTGCATTTCAAGCACTATCAATAATACCACGGTTAATCCGGAAAATCAACTGTTTTTTCCTCTTTCCACCCTGCAGAAAGAAGGACTCACAGAGTGATGCCGTCTTTAAAAATGGCAAATTCGCTTTTATCCAAGCCCTCGCTTTTGGCCTTCGTTTCCCCGGATGCAACGGTGAGCGCCAGGTCAAAGAGTTCCCGGCTCAGGGAAGAGCGTTCCGCCCCTTCGGACAGCATACGCCCTGCATCAAAATCGATCCATTGCTGTTTCCGGGCCGCCAAATCGGAATTGCTGGAAATCTTCAGGGTGGGGACAGGGCAGGAAAAGGGCGTCCCCCGGCCCGTTGTAAAGAGCACCAGCTGAGCTCCCGAAACGGCCAGGGCGCAGGACGCCACAAGATCGTTCCCCGGAGACTGCAGAAGGCTCAGGCCTTTTCTTGAAACCGGCTCCCCATAGGATAGCACATCCTCCACGGGAGCGCTCCCGGATTTCTGGACGCAGCCCAGAGACTTATCCTCCAGAGTGGTGATGCCTCCCGCTTTGTTCCCGGGGGAGGGGTTCTCATCGACCTTTTCCCCGTAGCGCATAAAATAGGATTTAAAGCCGTTTATCAGATTGCAGAGTTTTTCAAAGATGTGTTTATCCCTGCAGCGGTTCATCAGAAGCTGCTCGGCCCCGAACATTTCCGGGACCTCCGTAAGAATGGCGGCTCCTCCCTGGGATATGAGAAAATCTGAAAAGCCGCCCACCACGGGATTCGCCGTGATACCGGAAAAGCCGTCTGAGCCGCCGCATTTCAGTCCTACTATAAGCTCGGAGGCCGGACGTTTTTCCCGCTGAAAGGTCTTCGCGTAGTCACAGAGCTCCCGCATGAGAGAGGCTCCTGCGGAGATTTCATCCTCGCAGTCCTGGCACATAAGGAATTTCACCCGTTGGGGGTCGTATCCTCCCAGTTCTTTTTTGAGGCTTTCCAGCGTATTGTTTTCACACCCCAGGCCTAAAACCAGAACACCTCCCGCGTTAGGATGCCGGATCAGCCCGCAAAGGGCCTTCTGTGTATTGAGAAGATCGTCTCCAAGCTGGGAACACCCATAGGGGTGGGAAAAGGCGTGGATCCCATCGGGAGCATCGGGGCAGAGCTTTTCCGCTTCCTTTTTGATCTGCCGGGCTATAGAATTTACACAGCCTACGGTGGGCACGATCCAAAGCTCATTGCGGATACCTGTTTTTCCGTCCGGCCTGCGGTATCCCCAGAAAAACGCTTTCTCCGGCGCTGGTTCTGTTTCCTGATACGAGGGAGAGTAGGCATATTCCAAAAGGCCTTCCAAATCAGAAGCTGTGTTGCCAGTGTGTACCAGCGCGCCTTGTGGGATCTCCTTTGCGGCATGTCCGATAGGGCTGCCGTATTTTATAATCTGCTCCCCTTCAGCCAGATCCCGCAGGGCTATTTTATGGCCTGCGGGAATATCCTCCCGTAAAGGGAAGCGCAGAGGAGCCGGCGTTTCCCCTTTGGAAAGAGAAGAGAGCGCCACCGCCACGTTGTCCTTGGGATGGATCTGCAGAACCGAAATCATACGCCCGCCTCCTTTTCAAGGGGATACAGAAGCTTTTCCAGAGCAGCCCGCATGCCTTCGCTGCGAATAACCTCCAGCCATTTTCCCGCCATTTCTGTAAAGCCTGGAATCCGAGAGAGATCTTCTCCCCAGAAGGAGGCATTGGAAGCGGCGGAATACGCGAGCTTTTGAGGAGCCTCCCCGCCATGGACTTCAAAAAAGGCGGTAACGGAGGTCTCGTCCCGGATTTCCGGCCTGCGTCCCTTCGGAGCCTGAACATATCCGGCGCTGTAAAAGGCCAAAAGAGCGGCAAAAGAAAATACCGCGCAGGGAGGCAGCGCGCCGTGTTCCTGCAAAAAATCTCTGAGAGAGGGAAGAAGACGCGCCTTCCATTTGGAAACGGAATTCAGCGCTATGGATAAAAGCGAATGATGCAGATACGGATTTTCAAACCGTTCAAAGGCGCTTCTTGTAAAATCCGCCGCTTCTTCAGCCGGGAGGGGAACGGTTGGAGCCAGTTCCGTTTTCACAAGCCGCTCCATAAATCTTCGTATGAGGCCATCCTCCATGCATTCGCCGACGGTATCCGCTCCCGCCAGATATCCGGCCATGGCCGTCCCGGTATGTGCCCCGTTCAAAATGCGGACCTTGCGCTCTCTGTAAGGCGTAATGTCCTGGGTAAAAAGCACAGGGAGCCCCGCCTTGTCCAGCGGGAACCGGTCTGCCACATTCCCCTTATCCTCAATGGCCCAGAAGCCAAAGGGTTCCGCCGCATCCAGCAAAGCATCCTCATATCCCAGTTTCTGAAAGCATGCGGAGGCGTCTTCCGGATAGCCTGTTACGATCCGGTCCACCAGAGTGGAACAGAAGACGCAGGCCTCCTCCACCCAACGGAGGAACTCCGTTCCCAGGTTCCAAAGCTGCCCGTACCGGAGAATACAGTCCTTAAGTTCTCCGCCGTTGTTTTCGATCAGCTCTGTAGGGAGGAAGGTCATGCCCTTATCCAGCGCCCCTGAAAAATGCGTGAACCGCCGGTACAGCCACTGGGTCGCTTTGGCAGGGAAGGAAGCGGGAGGGCGCATAGCAAACGTGTCGTCTTGTGAAAATACTATGCCGGCTTCCGTAGTGTTGGAGATGACAAATTCCAGAGAAGAGATCTCGGCCAAAGCCATGTATTCCTCATAGCTGTCATAGCAGTGAATAACCTTTTTCACACAGGACACAGCCTGCGGTTTTGAAACCAGTTTCCCAGCTTCCTTTCCTCTGCGGTATACGGTAAAAAGGAAATCCTGCTTTTCAAAGAGGGAAAGATCACCTCCCGCCCTAGGTTTTACAGCAATAATACTTCCGTTGAAGACGTTTTTCTGATTGGCTTCATCCACCATCTGATCCACAAACGCGCGAAGAAAGTTTCCTTCGCCGAACTGCAGAATACGGACAGGGAATTCTTCCCGATTTACCATTTCCCGGATGGTTTTCATGCTTTTCGCCCCGCTTTGGTTTTGTCTTGGGTGTTCTTCTATCTGCATTGTAGCAATTTTTTCCCAAAAGTCAATTCTGTTTTTTGGCTCTTTCATAGAATAGGAGAGATATATTTATATACTTTTAACAAAACAAATCCGTTTCCAATCGATTTATTTGACAGATGCTGTGGAATAATGCTATGATACATTCGTTCCTATAAGATTAATAAGAAAAAAGGTGATATAGCTTGCAAACCATTTGCGCCGCGGCTGCATCCGACGCCTGTTTATCGGAAAATATTCCGGAAAAACACCGTTCCCTTTCCAAAAGGGGGGCAGGGATTCTGCTGCCCATAAGCGCTCTTCCCTCGCCCTACGGTATCGGGACTCTGGGGAGGGAAGCCCGCCGTTTTGTGGATTTCCTTCAAAAGGCCGGACAAAAATACTGGCAGGTCCTGCCTGTCGGTCCCACGAGCTACGGAGACAGTCCTTATCAAAGCTTTTCTGCTTTCGCGGGCAATCCGTATTTCATCGACTTAGAGATCCTTATAGCGGAAGGCCTTTTGACGAAGGAAGAGACTGAAGAAATCTCCTGGCAGGAAAGAGCAGACCGGGTGGAGTATACTGCTCTTTATGAAAACCGTTTTGTCCTTCTGAAAAAGGCCTTTTCCAGAAGCTCCCATCAGAAGACGGAGGAATTCGATTGCTTCTGCCGGGAAAACAGCTTTTGGCTGGAGGAATATGCGCTCTTTATGGCCTGCAAATCCCATTTTGGCGGCGTTTCCTGGCAGGAATGGCCCAAAGCTCTGCGGCTCTGCCAGAAGGATGCCGTTTCGGAATACGGGGCGCTTCTGAAGAAGGAAACGGACTTCTGGAAGTTCTGCCAGTTTGTATTCTTCCGGCAATGGAAGCGGATACGGGAATACGCCAACGGGAAAGGGATCCGGGTCATCGGCGACATGCCTATTTACGTTGCTATGGACAGCGCCGACGTATGGGCTCACAGCCGGTATTTTCAGCTGGATGAAGAACACAGGCCGAAAAAAGTCGCCGGGGTCCCACCCGACGCTTTTTCAGCGGACGGTCAGCTGTGGGGCAACCCTCTTTACGACTGGGAACTGCTGGAAGAAGAGGATTTCAACTGGTGGCGCGAACGCATGAAAGCCGCCGCCGGGCTCTTTGACTGTGTCCGCATCGATCATTTTATCGGGATCTGCCGGTATTTTTCCGTACCGGCGGAGGATACGACGGCGAAAAATGGAAGCTATCGCCCAGGTCCCGGCATGAAGCTGATAGAAGCCATCCGGGAATCCGCAGGGGAAACTGAGATCATCGCTGAGGATCTGGGCGTCCTTGTGCCGGAAGTGGAGGCACTGCTGGCGGAATCTGGTTATCCGGGCATGAAGGTCCTTCAGTTCGCGTTTGACGGAAGAAAGGATAACGACCACCTTCCGTATATGTATAAACGCAACCTGGTGGCCTACGCCGGGACCCATGACAACGATACACTGGTGGGGTGGTATGAGAATCTTCCAGAGGAGGCCAGGCGGTTTCCTTCCGATTTTCTGAACGTTGTAGATTCGGAAGAACTGCCTGTAGCCGCTATGCGCCTTTTATATGCCTCCCCGGCCAACACGGTTATTTTCCAGGCGCAGGATGTGCTGGGGCTTCCAGGTGAAGCCCGTATGAACTTCCCCTCCACCATGGGCGGAAACTGGCAGTGGCGCCTTCTGCCCGGGCAGCTGAACGATTCATTGGCGGGAACGCTGAAGAGTCTGGCGGCTACCTATGGCAGAGGACCCGATTGAACCTGCAGTGAAGCGCCCTGATTGCAACCCCTAGCGGAAGAGCCTGTGCGTCCAATAAACAGAAAACGCCTTCTTTCTGCGGATTTATATAATTTTTACAGTTTCGGAATTGTTTTTCTCGGAATCCTATGATACAATGTTTTGGTATCAAATTATCGGAGGAATTGCATACATGGATATTTTTGTTGAACAGATCATTCACAGAAAAATGTCTCCCATCGACCTTCTGATCACCTTCGGCATTACGCTGGCCGGGCTGATTCTGATGATCGTGAGCTTTCTCTACATTCCCAGCTTTCTTTTCTTTGTGTTTGCCGGCGTGTGTTTCGGCATCTACTGGGTGGTAAGCTCCAGAAACTTGGAATTTGAATACAGCGTTACCAACGGCGACTTGACGGTGGATAAGATCATCAACCGCCGCAGCCGCAAACGCGTCGTTTCTTTGGACTGCAAAGATGTGGACGCTATGGGAAAATACAAGGCCCAGGATCATGCCGCGAAATCATACGACAAAAAACTTTTCGTAGGAATCCGCGCTGACGGAGCCGAAGGCTGGTATGTATCCGCCCGAACCAAGAAATTTGGCCATGTTCTCCTGGTATTCGATCCCAATGACCGCGTATTGGAGGCCATGCGGCCTTTCCTGCCGCGCCAGCTGGCCTTTGAGGTGTTCGGAAGGCCGAATCAGAAGATCAACAGCGGAACAAGCGGAACATAAGACGGAGGAAAATATCATGCTCTTTGTCGGAATCGATTCTATCGAGATCAGCCGGGTGAGAAGAGCCATGGAAAATCCGCGTTTTTGTCAGAGAGTATTCGGGGAAGCCGAATACTCTCTTCTTGCAGTACGCGGTTTTCCGGCGCAAAGCGCGGCGGCTTCCTTTTGCGCAAAGGAGGCTTTTTCCAAGGCTTTGGGAACAGGGGTCCGCGGGTTCCGGCTCAGGGAGGTGGAGCTTCTCCGGGATGAATTGGGGGCGCCCTTTCTGCAGCTTTCCGGCAGAGCCCTCGCGATGGCGCAGGAACGAAAGCTGCGTTTTTCCGTGAGCGTGACCCATACGCGCGAATTAGCCACTGTGATCGTTATAGCAGAAAAGGAGGATGCACCGTCATGAAGGTATTCAGCGCCGCCCAATCCAGGGAATTAGAGGAAAGGGCCGCCGCCTCCGGCATCTCGTATATGGAACTGATGGAAAACGCCGGCGCTGCGGCCGTCCGTTTCCTGATGAAAAAATACTCGATCAAAGGGAAAAAAATCGTCGTTCTGTGCGGAAAGGGAAATAATGGGGGAGACGGCTTTGTGATGGCACGGCGGCTGGCTCAGCAGGAGGCCCGGGTGGCTGTCGTCCTTGTGGAGGGAACCCCAAAAGCGGAGCCTGCTGCGGAAATGTACGAAAGGCTTTCCGGCGTGTTCCTTCGTATCGTGCGCTATGATTCCGAGGCGGAAACGGTTTCTGCGCTTTTATATTCTGCCGATCTGATTGTGGACGCAATATACGGAATCGGCTTCCATGGGCGGGTGAAAGATTCCTTGGACGTCCTTTTCAAATGGACATGTGAATCATATGCACCTGTGATCGCTCTGGATATTCCCAGCGGCGCCGTATGCGATACGGGTTCCGTTTACGGTCCCTGCATACAGGCAGAACATACCGTCGCCTTTTCCACTATGAAACCGGCCCATTTGCTTCCTCCTGCGAAAGGATACTGCGGCGCAGTAACGGTTTCCCCTATAGGCATCAGTTCTGCGCTCATAGACGCGCAGGAAAACTGCCTTCAGGTGCCCGATACGGAATATATACGCTTCCTCCTGCATCCTCGGAAGCCTGACAGCCATAAGGGAAACTACGGCTGTCTTCTCTGCATCTGCGGAAGCTACGGCATGGCAGGAGCCGCGCTTCTGAGCGTCCGCGCGGCCCTTCGCTGCGGTGCGGGGCTGGTCTGCGCGGCTCTGCCGGAAAGCATCTATCCCATAGTTTCGGCGGGGGCGCCGGAAGCGGTCTGCCTGCCACTGGAAGGAAAGGAGCGTTTAACAGAAAACGACAGGGAGCGCCTTCTGGAAAAGCTCTCTCAGGCGTCGGCTGTGCTGATCGGCTGCGGCCTGGGCGTTTCCCCTTTTGCGGAGGAGCTGGTGAAGTTCTGCCTCTCAGAAGCCGGGGTTCCCGTCTTTGTGGACGCGGATGGAATAAACCTCCTTTCCCGGAATATACATATACTGCGGGAGGCAAAGGCGCCTGCTGTTCTTACGCCTCATCCAGGCGAAATGGCGAGGCTGGCGGGAAGGTCCGTTTCTGAAATTCAGGAAAACCGATTGGATTTCGCCCGAGATTTTGCCCTTTCTCATAATGTTACTGTGGTTTTAAAGGGTTCCGGAACGATTACGGCATCCCCGGATGGAACGCTCTTCCTGAACGCGACCGGGAATCCCGGCATGGCCAAAGGAGGTTCCGGCGATGTACTGGCCGGGATGGCGGCCTCTTTCGCCGCCCAGGGCCTTCCGCCGGAACGGGCAGCATCTGCAGCGGTATTCTTACATGGTCTGGCAGGAGATCTCTGCGCAAGGGAGCTCTCGCAGACCGCCATGCTGCCCGGAGATTTGATCGAACATCTTCCGGAAATATTCCTTTCCGTGGAGATGCCGTAATCCGAAAAACAAAAAAGGAGGAGGGCTATGCGAAAGCTATTTTGTTTATCTTGTGCGGCGGTTTTCCTGCTGCTGACCGGGTGCAACGGAGCACAGCCCTCGTATCTCAGTCAGGAACAGCTCTCTCCGGAGTTCCGATGCCGGGCAACAATCGTGTCTTCCTCGGGCGAATGGCAGGCGACGGTCTCTCATACGGCAGAGAACGGATTTTCCTGCGAAGGCGACGCGATTTCCTATTATTGGAGCGGCGGGCAGTTTTATGAAACCTGCGCTGGTCTTGCGTCTGAAAAGGGCTCTTGTACTCTGCCGGAAAGCTCGTATGCCCTGGAGCTGAAGGAATTCCTCTCGCAAATCTATGAAGGAGAGATGGAATCTTTGGACGGCGAAACCCTCAGAGGCTCCTGTGGGCGAGGGGAATTCATTGTAAAGGCAGATGGAAAAACAGGCAGCCTGTTGGAGATCCGCTGTGACGGAGCAGGCTTTCGGGCTGTATTTGAACATTCCTGAATATAGCATTCAAAAAGCAGTATAAGCAGATCTTTCTTAAAAAGAAAGGTCTGCTTTTTTGTTGATCTGAAATAGCGATTGCTGTCAAAAAAAGAAAACCCTAATATTATGAAAATAGGATCTGTATAAATCATCCATTCCCTGCCAAAAATACAAACAGGTCCGGACGACAAATCATACGATTGCGGAGTGTGAAAAAGGTGAACATCCGAAGAGGAGATATTTATTATGCTGATTTAAGCCCGGTAGTCGGCTCTGAGCAGGGGGGCATCCGGCCCGTTCTGATCGTTCAGAACGATGTGGGGAACCGTTTCAGTCCTACGGTGATCGCTGCCGCTATCACCAGTCAAAAATCGAAGGCGAACCTCCCTACGCATATTTTGCTGGATTCCGCTACAACAGGCCTTTCCCGGGATTCTATTGTTTTGCTTGAACAGGTCCGCACCATCGATAAGCATCGGCTAAAGGAGCGGATGGGGCGGCTTGATACCGGAAGCATGAATAAAGTAGACGAAGCTCTCTCTATTAGCTTTGGTCTGGGAGGAGACGCTCCCTCCCGTCAGGCTACATAGACGGCCAAGAAACGATAGTATAAGAGACAGAAGCCATGCAGATACTAGATCTATCCAATAAGAAAGAGGTGACAAAATCCATGGCGATTACAGAAAAGGAGCTGAGCGCTCTGGAGGATCTTCTGGGCGGCGAAAAACTGCTTGTTACAAAGTTCAAAGCTTACGCTCAGATGTGCACAGATCAGGAACTGAAGCAGAAATGCGAAGCCATTGCTTCCAAGCATCAGACGCATTATGAAAAATTGCTGACATTTTTGAACTAAGGACGGTGAATACCATGGCACAGGCTCCCATGCAGGAAAGAGAAATTCTCGACGACGTTCTCACGTCTCAGAAAAGCATCACAGGCACCTACAATACCTTTGCCAACGAATGCTCCACGCCCTCTATCCGTGACAGCTTTGTGGATATCCTCACAGAAGAGCATCAGATCCAGGCAGACGTATTCAACGAGATGAGCAAGCGGGGCTGGTACCCTGTGCAGCAGGCGGAACAGCAGAAAATCCAGCAGGCAAAGCAGAAATTCGAGAACGCTAAGCCTCAGTGACAAAAGACGCTAAACGGCAGACGGTTCCGGAGGAGATTCCTCCGGAACCGTCCTTTTTTTGACAGAAACAGCATGGAAACAGGCCTATAATGAAGTATATCCGCAGGGAGGGAGAACGATGCGAACGATATACGTGGATGTCCTTTTGGGCCTGAACCTGTTTATCAACTATTTTCTGCTGCTGGCAGTCTCCAAATTCCTTCTGTGGGAGGGGAAGAGAAGGAGGCTCCTCCTGGCCTCCCTGGCAGGTTCCCTGTATTCGCTGACAATTCTTCTCCCAGAGCTGCCGGATGCTCTTTCGCTTCTTCTGAAATTGTTCGTCTCCGGACTTATTATCCGGATCGCCTGGCCCTTTCGCGGCTGGGCGCCCTTTTTTAAGGCCGTGGCTGTTTTTTATCTGATGAATTTTGCTTTTGCAGGCTTTATGCTGGCTATATGGTACTTTATCGCCCCTGAAAGCCTGACGGTCCGAAATTCTGTGGTGTATTTTTCCGTATCGCCCATGCTCTTTTTATGTCTGACGGTTCTTTCGTATCTGATGATTCGCCTTCTGCAGCGAATTACCGGTAAAAACCAAGTCAAACAGACAGAATGCCGGGTGACGGTTTTTTATAAAGGACGGGAAGCATCCTGCGTTGCCTGCGTGGATACGGGCAACCGGCTGGAAGAACCCTTCTCGGGATACCCTGTCATCGTGATGGAAAAAGAAAAGCTCCAAAGCCTGCCGGAAGAGGATGCCTGCCGGTATATCCCGTTTCGGGCTGTACATACAGAGGGGCTGCTGAAGGCCTTTCGCCCGGAGAAGGTCGTCATTCGGTTAGACAAAAAAGAGATGGAATGTAAAAACGTGTATATCGCCATAAGCGAAACGCCTCTCTCCGCAGGAACCTTCTCAGCACTTATCAATCCGGATCTGATCCTGTAGCTCAGGAATGAATGTAATATGGCCTCACGGCAGAAAGGAAGACATAGCACATGAATTTGGGAAAACAGATAGGGGATTTTTTCGGCAGACTGCTTACGGCAGCGCTGCTGCGCCTTCGGTTAATGCCGGAGGTGCATTACATCAACGGGCCGGAAACCCTTCCTCCGCCTCTGTCTCCGGAGGAAGAAGCAGAAATCATGCGGCAGATCCTTTCGGGGAAGGAGGAGGCGAGGGAGCCTCTTATCACGCATAATCTCCGGCTGGTAGTCTACATAGCTAAAAAATTTGAATCCAGCAACGCCGGAATGGAAGATCTGATCTCTATCGGAACCATCGGCCTTATCAAGGCTGTCAACACCTTCCGGCCCGAAAAGAATATCAAGCTTGCCACATACGCTTCCCGCTGCATTGAGAATGAAATTCTGATGTTTCTGCGCAAAAATACCCAGCTGCGCAATGAAATCTCCATCGACGACCCTCTGAATGTGGATTGGGACGGCAACGAG
>URRG01000029.1 GCA_900550095.1 uncultured Oscillospiraceae bacterium | reverse complement strand
AAAAATGGGCGCGGAAAAAGCCGCCCGAGGGGACGTGATCCCCGGGCGGCCCGGATGCAGTTTTCTGTTCTGCGGCGGGCATATCCGGCACACATGGCTCAGAGGCTGCGCCTGCCGTTCGGATGCCTTTCCGCCCCGCCGGCTTGTCCTTTTCCTGTAAAGCTCCGGCGGCTCCTTGGGTCTGCCTCTCAGCCATCAGCCCCTGGCGGGCCGCTATTCTCCTGCCTTTTCCGGCGGATCCTGCGCCCGTCTCTTGTCCAGCTCCGCAAAGGACTCGCTCAGCTCCAGTATCATTTCCTTGTGCCTCCGGCTCATAGAAAGCATAGAGGCCGCTACCCTTTCCACCGCCTTATCCTGCAGCAGGACCGACGCAGCCCTCTCGTTGGGAATCCTGGTACGGCCGAGAAGGTAATCCGTGCTTACATCGTACAATTCCGCGAGCTTCAACAGCACGTCATAAGGCGGCTGGCTTTGGTCCTGCTCATAGGAACCGATGGTAGAGCGGGAAATTCCAAGCCGCTTTCCCAGTTCCTCCTGCGTCAGGTGCTTATCCTGTCTCAGCTCTGAAAGCATATTCCCCAGCTGCATCAATCCGCTCACCGCCTCCGCCTGTAATTTTGTCCTCATTGTATCATCAGCAGATTTTGGTGAATTTATTAGACGATATTTTCGGTATATATGTTGAATAGACGAAAATATTGGAGTATACTGATAAAAAGAAGAATATTAGAATGCAAATTTGGTAAAAACAAAGGGTTCCCTCTGCCCTCTGTTTTTAATAGGCTTTTGAGAAGAGGGGTACAGATACAGAGCTCTCCTCATTTTCATCTCCCGCCGTATGCCTGTTCCTTTCATCACCAGCGCTTTTCCCCTTGTCTCCCACCGGCGGCAGCGGAATAGGATGAAACGCAGCTTTACACAGGCGCATATCGTCTGCGGGCGCGGCCTAACCGTAAAGCATCGGATGCTTTGGCCGTTTGTGCGTTCGTCCTCAGTCGGCTCCAACCTGGCTGTATCCCTCGTCCGGGCCGAAAAGGAAGGCCGTTCTCTCCTCTCTTGGAAAGAACGGCCTTCTTTTTTGCATATGAGAAGCAGAAGAATATTTTTATGGATCGTACAGTCCCGCTAAATCCTTTCGGTGTTCCAATCCGGCCTGTTTTTGCTTCCCGCCGGGGCCGCAGGCAGCTGCTGGTTTTTCCCTGTCTGGACCGCGCCGCACGGCGTTCTGCATATTTTCGGAGACCCCGGGCGTGCTTCAGCCGCCTTCAGCTGCCGCCGTCCTGTTTTAGGCTTCTGAAAAGCCGTTTCGGCAAAAAGGTCGCGCTGCTGCGCCGCTGCACCGCCGCACGGAAGCGTTCCGCAGGTAAACAGGACCGCGGTCTGAACGTCGAAAATACTCTGCGCGCTGTGAGGGAGGCGGCGATACGGCCCCAGAACACTCAGAACGCTCAGAACACCACAGCGACTTTGCCGCAGTCCCCGTCAGCCATAAGCGCGTACGCTTCTCCGGCTTTTTCCAGAGGGAACTCGTGGGTGATCAGCTCCTCCGGATGGATCCCCCACCGGACAAGTCTTTCCACCAGCTCTTCCATCCGCCACAGGCTGGTCACCCAGGAGCCGTAAATAGTTTTCTGCCCGTGGATGATGTCCGGGCTGGGATTGAAGGTGCAGGTGTTGCCCTCGCCTACAAAAGCGATCTTGCCCCACGGCCGTGTGGCGCGGATAGCCAGCTGGCGGCCCGGGTCGCTTGCGCTTGCGTCGATGGCCTTTTCCACGCCGTGGCCTCCCGTAACGCGCAGGATCTCCTCCAGAGCGCCGTCGCCGGGTTTGAAAATATAGTCGGCCAGCCCCAGCTTTTTCGCAAGCTCGATCCGGTATTCGTTCATCTCCACACCGATCAGCTGACTGGCTCCCATGGCCTTGGCCAGCATCAGGGCCGCCAGGCCCACAGGCCCCAGCCCCGTCACCAGAACGGCGTCGTTTCCGGAGATGCCGATCTTCTCAATTGCCTCATAGACCGTACCGAAGCCGCAGGCTACCTGAGCCCCGTCCTTGTAGGTCAATTCGTCCGGCAGAAGGATAAGATCCTTTTCCTCCGCCAGGATATAGGGGGCCATGCCCCCGTTGCGCTGCCACCCGTAGGCGCGGCGGTACGGGCTCGTGCAGGAGATATAATATCCCCGGCGGCAGTCGTTGCATACGCCGCAGCCGGAAATATGGTATACGATCACCCTGTCGCCCTTCTTGAAGCGCCGGAGGCCCTCTCCTTCTTCCACAATAATGCCGCATGGTTCATGGCCCGCCACCATTCCGGGAATATATCCCTCCGGGCCCTTCCCCACATGCTCTCTGTAGATGCAGCGGATGTCGCTTCCGCAGATAGTGGAAGCTTTCGTCTGGATGAGCACCTCGCCGTGGCCGGGTTTGGGCACCTCGAATTCTTTCATCTCCACCGTGCTGTTTCCGGGCAGCGTGGCCCCCATCATCGTCTTTGGGATCTGCTCCATTGTATCTCCTCCTTGCAAGTTATGGCGGATAAGCCGTTTCCCGGCTCTGAAGCCTGTTGGGGCCTTCTTCGCCTGGGCGCCGCCGTTTCTCGGATATCCGGAGGCTCCCCGCCGGGATATTCGTGTTTTCCGCTTTCATTATACCCCTTTTCAGGGAATTCGTAAGAGATTCTTGCGACATATTTTCCGTGCATATGTCGTATTACCGAAGGTTTTTAGAAAATGTGCCACGTTATCGTCCTTTTCTGTATCCTGCAAAGCTTTCGGCCCTCCTTTTGCTTTTTGCTCTTCGTACTTCATGGGTAGAGGCAAAAAACAGGAAGCCGTTTGAGAAAGACCAAAGACGGAAACATATTTGTGGAAGGGGATTCATCGATTATAGGGAAGGCGTATTCCGGGGCCTCCCAGATTCTTTCATACCGTTGTTTTTCTGCGGCTTGAGAAATCAAGAGGCAGGTATTCGGGTATCCATCCCCCTATAAAAAGCGGAGGACCGCAAAGAAAGGGTTTGTATGCCTTTTGGAAAAGCTGAACAGGGCTTTCGCGCCGGGACGGCGCAGGGCCGGTTTACGGCCTGAGCGTATACAAGGGTCGGATGGCTCCTGCCGGCAAAGATCAGGAGACCATAGAGGGCGAAATCTTCCCTTTTAGAGGTGGATATGATATACTTTCTGTAAAACAAATGTTTTGGGAAGTCGGTAAGAGGAGCCCGGGGATACGCAAAGCTCCGGGGCGGAAAGGAGCGGTAAAAGTGGCTTTTTGGGAAGAGGACCTGCAGGAGCAGCAGAGCTTTTTTATGGGCGGGGAGAAGGAATCCTCCGCGCCGCTGGCCAGCCGCCTAAGGCCCCGGGAGCTTTCGGAGTTTTCGGGCCAGACCCACCTTTTGGGGGAGGGCAAGGTTCTCCGCCAGCTGATCGATCAGGATCAGATTTCTTCCATGATTTTCTGGGGGCCTCCGGGGGTGGGAAAGACGACCCTTGCAAGGATCATCGCCAACAGGACCAGGGCTCATTTTATCAATTTCAGCGCGGTGACCAGCGGCATCAAGGAGATCAAGGAGGTTATGGCAAAGGCCGAGGCCTCCAGGCGGATGGGAGAGCGGACGATCCTCTTTGTGGATGAGATTCACCGCTTCAATAAAGCCCAGCAGGACGCCTTTCTGCCTTATGTGGAAAAGGGCAGCATTATTTTGATCGGGGCCACCACGGAGAATCCTTCTTTTGAAATCAACTCCGCGCTGCTTTCCCGCTGCAAAGTGTTCGTGCTCAACGCTCTTTCAGAGGAGGAAATCGTTTCTCTTCTGAAAAGAGCCCTTGCGGATCCAAGGGGGTTTGGGGGCCAGGAAATCGATATTTCCGGGGAAATCTTGTCGGCTATAGCGGTTTTTTCCAACGGGGATGCGCGGACGGCTCTGAATACCTTGGAAATGGTTATTTTAAACAGCGGCCGGAACGATGCCCGCACAGTGGTCACAAGGGAAACGCTGGAGCAGTGCACCAGCCGAAAATCCCTTTTGTATGATAAAAAAGGTGAGGAGCACTACAATATCATTTCGGCGCTGCATAAATCCATGCGCAACAGCGATGTGGACGCGGCTATATACTGGCTGGCGCGGATGCTGGAGGCCGGGGAGGATCCTCTCTATGTTGCCAGAAGGCTCGTGCGTTTCGCCAGCGAGGATGTTGGCATGGCGGACAGCCGCGCCCTGGAAATAGCGGTGGCCGTCTATCAGGCGTGCCATTTTATCGGTATGCCGGAGTGCAGCGTCCATCTGACCCATGCGGTCACATATCTTTCTCTGGCGCCCAAGTCCAATGCTTTGTATATGGCGTATGAGGCGGCGAAAAAGGACGCGGCGGCCATGCTGGCGGAGCCCGTGCCTCTGCGGCTCCGAAACGGAGTGACGGATCTCATGCGGGAGCTGCACTATGGGGAGGGGTACCAGTACGCCCATGATCGGGAGGAAAAGCTCACCGCCATGGAGTGCCTGCCGGAGTCTCTCAGAGGCCGCAGGTATTATACTCCTGCGGGTCACGGCTCCGAAGCCAGGGTGGTGGAGCGCATGCGGCAGATCGAGGCTCTCCGGGCGGAGATTCGGGCCCGGGAGGCGGGAAATGGCGCTCAGGAGGCAGAAAACCGGGAAAAATAAAATCCATAAGACCGGGGGACTACCTTTTGAACCGCTGTTTTAACGGTTTCTGGGTGTGCATATAGTATCGAGAATAAGTTCGCGGCTTGCAACTATCCTGCATGGGCTGTCTTGGGTTATGTGAGAGATTCGGTGGCAGGAACGTTAAAACGCTAATTCTTGCAAGCAGGGATACAATTGACGTATGTCTTTATAGAATTGAAAACCGGGAAGTGGGAAGGGACGCCCTGCCCGGCGGAATACGGAGGTGCGAGAATGGGAACCGGACGAATGGGAACGAGGATACGGCCGGCCAGTGAGGAAGAGCTGACCGCCCTGTGTAAGGAATATATTCCCTTCTGGGGAGAACTGACGCCGGTTCAGCAGCGCCGGCTGAAGGCTTCGGCGGCTCTGGAGGAAGCGGGCCGCGGCACGGTCCTTCACAACGGCGCGGAGGACTGCGTGGGCGTTCTGGTGCTTATCAAAGGCAGAGTGCGGGCCTATATCCTTTCCGAAGAAGGTAGGGAGATCACACTGTACCGGCTGTTTCCCCGGGATTTCTGTTTGTTTTCTGCTTCCTGTATGATGAAAGGCATTGAATTTGAGCTTTCCATCGCAACGGAAGAGGAGACAGAGTATCTGCATATCCCCGCCGATGCTTACCGAAGCGTCATGCAGGAATCGGCTGCGGCCTCCAACTACACCAACGAAGTCATGGGTGCCCGCTTTTCCGATGTGATGTGGCTTCTGAACCAGGTGCTGTATAAGAAGCTGGATTCCCGTCTGGCGGCCTTCCTTTTGGAGGAAGATTCCCTTTTGGAAACTGGGGAGGATAGGAACGGGGCGCTCAGCATCACCCATGAGGAGATCGCCCGCCATTTGGGAAGTGCCCGGGAGGTTGTCACACGAATGCTGAAATATTTTCAGAACGAGGGATTGGTGAAGCTCACCAGAGGTTCCATTGCCCTTTTGGACGAAGCCGCCCTGCGGCGGGTGGCTGGGGACAGCCTGCGGTAGAGGGGATCGGAAGAGACCGGGGTTGGTGTGGATTCTGTATCTCGTATCCCGTATCCCGTCTCAGGGACGTAGAGTATCATCGCTATACAATATGGAATGAAATACGCATAAACGGCAGAAAGCAGAAGCCCTCTCCATTTTGGAGAGGGCTTCCTGAATAGGGAAATCAACTTGTGAGGTGCTTTGCAGCTTATTTTCCGGCCTTCAGGGAAAGGGTGAAATCCATTTTGAGAATTTCGCCGTCCACCCTGTATTCTTCCATAAGCACAGGGCCGCAGCTGTTGGAGCCCACGCCGGACATGTGGCTATCCAGACAAAGGACGGTGGAACCACAGGGAGCAAGCTCATAGGGGTGAGCCTTTTCTGCGAGTTCCTCCTGGGTATAGAGGGAAACGTTCATACTGAAGGGAACAGGTGACTCCGCCTTGAACGTATCGCCGGTTTCGCTCTGAAGCGCAGCCCAGCGGCAGCCGAAATGACTGGAATTTTCCTGAGGCATCAGGTAATCCTCATGCATGCGGGAAACAGGGCTTTCAAAGCGGCCCAGATAGGAGGCGTGATGCTTGTCGCAGTAGCTCTCATAGGGGCCGTAGCCCAGATATCCCGCCTGAGAGAAGGCCTTGGGCAGGAACATGCGCAGGCCGAACCGGGGCAGGAAGGGGAGGGCGGTATCCCGTTTTGCCTCAGCCTCAATGCGGATGGTCCCATCCTGGGCGATATGCCACTGGGCGGAGACCGTCAGGATCCGCTGGATGAACAGGGCGGAAATAGAGAGCTCCGCAGAGATCACAGCGCCGCCGTTCTCAGGAGCAGTTTCCACACTGTATACGCGCACGGTGGAACGGTCGTAGCCCGCCCGTTCCCATTCATGGCGGATATTGCGGTCATTGTCCGTAGGAGCGCGCCAGATGTTCCATTCCATGGGCTTATCCAGAAGGGATACGTTGTTTACAGAAACAGAGGAAAATACTCCCTTCTTCTTATCAAACACGTGGCGGAAGGCTTTCCCCTCCACGACGATGGAGGCTCCGCAGTCCCGGATAGCGACGGTCCCGCAGCCCGTTTCTGTTTCGGAAGCTTGTTTCGCAGCGGCGGCATCCTTCAGGATAAGCTGATCAAAGCCCAGCAGCATGCTTCCGGGGGTCAGGGGGGCGTCTTCCTTCTGCAGGTAGAGAAGGCGCAGGGTAAGGAGGGAAGCGTCTTCGGGCAGGGCGCAGGGGATCTCGATTTCCGCTTCACCCTTGGCGGGGAGGCCGGGCGTCTCGACGGTGCCTTCGGCGATCACAGAGCCTTCGGCGGCCAGCTCCCAGCGGAGAGAAACAAATTCCCTGGCGTTCAGGAAATCCACCTGGCTCTGCAGACGGGCCTTCACTCTGTTTGCAGAGACAGAAACAAGGCTTGCCCGGATGGGGCGCATAACGTTGCGGAACTCCAGAAGGCCGGTGTGAGGTGTCCGATCAGGATACACAAGGCCATCCATACAGAAATTGCCGTCGTGGGGGAACTCGCCGGAATCGCCGCCGTAGCGGTAAATGGGCTTGCCTTCCTCTGTGATGCCGGCATAGATGGCATGGTCACACCATTCCCACACAAAGCCGCCGGCGTAGCCGTCGTATTTCTGCATTCTTCCGTAATAGGCTTCCAGATCCCCGGGGCCGTTGCCCATGGCGTGGGAATATTCACACTGGATAAAGGGTTTATTGAGCTCCTTTTTAAATTCATCCGTGAAATAGTAGTCGATGGCTTCCACAGGGGCGTACATCCTGGAATGCACATCCAGGTTGGAAATATCGTTGTTATAGCCTTTCATCTGGTAAACGCTGCATTCATAGTGAATGAGGCGGGAGGGATCATAGGCTTTGGCCCAGGCAGCAGCCTTTTCCAGGTTGGGGCCGTAGGCGGATTCATTGCCCAGGGACCACATGACGACGGAGGCGTTGTTCTTATCCCGGGTCACATTGCGCTGGGTGCGGTCTACAATGGCCTCCTCAAAGCGGGGATCGTGGGCAATAAGGCCGTAGGTGTGATCCTCCACAAATTTCTGGAAGTAGCTGTGCTCAGAGCCGCCGCCGTAAATATTCACGCAGCCATGGGTTTCCAGGTCGGCCTCGTCGATCACATAAAAACCATATTTGGAATAGAGCTGGGCGGCCCAGGGTGCGTTGGGGTAGTGGCTGGTGCGGATGGCGTTCACATTGTGCTCCTTCATCCGGCGAAGATCGGTGATGAGCTGTTCGCGGCTGATGGCGAAGCCTGTAACGGGGTCGCTGTCGTGCCGGTTGACGCCCTTGAATTTGATTTTTTTGCCGTTCAGGTAAATGACCGCATCCCGAATCTCGATCTGGCGGATGCCTACCATCTGGCGAATGCTTTCCCCGTTGGCGGAAAGCACCACAGTATATTGAGCGGGGCGCTCGGCGTTCCAAAGTTCCGCCTTTTCGAGCTGGAAGGAAAGAGTCCCCGAGCCGGACGTTTCAGACAGCTTTTCACCGGAAGGAGCATACAGCACAGCCTTTGCTTCATCGGCCTGCCCGAACCAGGAAAGGTCGATCTGAATGGAGGCGCTGCCGGTGAGGCCGTCCTCCGAGAAGGAAGAGACGGGCGTGTGAACGAAATAATCCCGGATATGAGCTTGGGGCCGGAACAGAAGATATACATCCCGGAAAATGCCGCTCATGCGGAATTTATCCTGATCTTCCAGATAGCTTCCGTCGCACCATTTGAGGACCAGCACCGAGAGAAGGTTCTTCCCTGGGCGGACGAATTCCGTGACGCGGAACTCACTGGTGGAATGGGAGACCTGGCTGTAGCCCACAAAGGAGCCGTTCACCCACACGTAAAAGCAGGAATCCACTCCTTCAAAGTTCAGAAAGCTTTCAGAGGCGGCCTCTTCTTCGGTGAGCTCAAACCACCGGCGATAGGAACCGCAGGGATTTTCTTCCGGCACATAAGGTGGATCGAAAGGGAAGGGGTAGCGGGTGTTGGTGTACTGGTGCCGGTCGTAGCCATAGTTCTGCCAGCAGCCGGGCACGGGGATGGGAGCATACCCCAGAGATTCCTCACAGCAGTCTTCCCGGATGAAGCTTTCCGGTACGTCTTCGGGGCAGCTGTCGTAGCGGAAACTCCACTGGCAGCCGCTTAAAAGCAGAGCTTTTTGGGATTCCTCCGCCGTTTCGGCCGGAAGTCCGCATTCTTTGGAAGCATCGGGCATGTAATAGGCCCGGTTCTCCATGGTCCCGATATGCAGGGCGGAGGGATCTTCGTAGTAACGTTCGATTTGCATGGCAACTCTCTCCTTTTCAATAAATATAGAAACAATAGAAGATGCAGAGGGGTTCCTGCACAGTTTCCGCACGAAAAACCTGGCATGCGTAGCCGCCTCAAACGGAGGATGCGATCCTGTGCCCCGGCCTGCGCTCGAAACAGTCTCAAAAACGCCTCTGTGCCTGCGGCCGTATCCTCGTATCTTTTCATGCGGATATTTGTTTTTTTGTAAGCAGGTAAAATCCCTTCAGACAGAAAGCGCCTGTGCGCAGTATAGGACATTCTGCGCCTTTACGCCTTAAGTATAGCAAAGATCATACAGGGTGTAAATGTGAAAATGTGCATATTCCGGGAATGGAAAGGTCCCCTTTTCCCATCCGGCCCTATATCCAGAGGGAGGAAAAACCGTCTGCCGTAGACTTTTTTCGTATGAAATGCTATACTCTTCCATATACGAACGAAGCGGAGAAGAATTCACACCGCTTTACAATACCGCAGGCGGGACCTGCAGGGGGAGTGGTTGCATTGACAGCGGAAGAAAATACGAAGCGGGCGGCAAAAAGCGGCGCCGAAGCGCGGGAGAGAGATTCGTGGAATTCCAAATGGGGCTTTATCGTTTCCTGTATCGGCTCCGCCGTGGGAATGGGGAACATTTGGCTCTTTCCCACCAGAGTTTCCGCATACGGGGGCGGGACGTTCCTGCTTCCGTATATCCTGTTTGTGGTAATTATCGGGTCCACCGGCGTGATAGGGGAAATGTCCTTCGGCCGGGCGGCAAGGTCCGGGCCTGTGGACGCCTTCGGCAAGGCCACGGGTATGCGTTTCGGCGCGGAAAAACCCGGAAAGCTCCTGGGGCTGCTTCCGGTCCTGGGTTCTCTGGCGCTGGCTATCGGGTATTCCGTGGTGGTAGGCTGGATATTCAAGTATCTGGCGGGCTCACTGGACGGTTCCCTGATGGGCCTTTCCTCTGTGGAAGGCTTTTCCTCATTCTTTGGGGACACATCTTCCTCCAACGTGCTGTGGCAGGTGCTGGGGATGGCCGTAACGGTGGGTATTCTGGCTTTCGGTGTGGGGAAGGGCATCGAAAAGGCCAATAAGGTCATGATGCCCCTGTTTTTCCTTTTGTTTATCGGCCTTGCCGTGTATCTGCTGTTTGTGCCCGGTTCCTCGGCGGGGTATCAGTATATGTTCCGCCTGGAGCCGGAGGGCCTTCTGGATCCTATGGTGTGGGTGTTCGCCCTGGGGCAGGCGTTTTTCTCCCTCTCCATTGCGGGGAACGGGACGCTTGTCTACGGCTCTTATTTGAGCCGGAAATCCGATGTCCCTGCAGACGCCCGGATGGTGGCCGTGTTCGATACCTGCGCGGCGGTCCTGGCGGCTCTGGTGATCCTCCCCGCCATGGCGGCGGCTGGAGAAACGCTGGATGCGGGCGGCCCCGGGCTGATGTTCATCTACCTGCCCAATGTGCTCAGGGAGATCCCCGGCGGGGGCGTGATCCTGGCGGTGTTCTTTATCGCAGTGGCCTTTGCGGCGCTTACGTCGCTGATCAACCTGTTTGAAGCTCCTATCGCCACCTTGCAGGAGTTTTTCCATCTCAGGCGCCCTGCGGCCGTGGCTGTGATCGGCCTTATAGGCATTGTGGTGGGGCTTCTGATAGCGCCCATTGTGTCTCAGTGGATGGACGTCTGCTCCATCTATATCTGCCCGCTGGGCGCTCTTCTGGCGGGGGTGCTCTTCTTCTGGGTGTGCAGGAAGGAGTATGTGCTGGAGCAGGTGAACCTTTCTAGGAAAAAGCCTCTGGGCGGCTGGTTTTACCCCATGGCGAAATATGTGTTCTGCGGCGTGACTCTTCTGGTGCTTATTCTGGGTTCTGTTCTGGGAAGCATAGGATAAGGGAGATTGCCCCTCCGCGCTGAAAAGCCGAACCGCCCTGGGCCTCGGCCCGGGGCCTGGGGCCTGAAACCTCGGAGCGCCGTCAGGCCGGAGAGTTTGGGGCCGGTTTGCGGGCCGCTTTTTGTCTCTTGCTTTTTGCCATTGACCGGAGGGGCCGCAAAATGAAATAGAAAAGAAAAAGTCCTCCGAGCGAGGCGCCGCCGTCCGGCAGTTCCTTTTCCAACAGCTTGGACACGGGGCGGAAAGAGCCGGAGGGGGTGCGGCGGCTTCCTATCTAAAATGTACTGTAATGTGCTGTAGCAGCGAAATAGGAAACAAAAGGCAACCGGGCCGGCAGGCCGAAGAAAATGTTTTCCATGGATTCCCGAAAAAAGCTCGTATGGAAGGAAGGATACGAAATGAAAATCTGTATGCTGGAGCCCTTGGCTGTGGACAGGGACTTTATAGAAGAACTGGCCGCTCCCCTGCGGAAACAGGGCCATGAGTGCGTTTTCTGCACCGAAAAAGTGGATGCGGAAACGGCGGCGGGGCTAGACGCCGACGTATTCATCATCGCCAATTCTCCTCTGAGCGGAGAGGTGATCCGGGCAAATACGCGGCTGAAGTTTATTTCCGTCGCGTTTACCGGTGTGGACCATGTGGATCTCAAGACCTGTGAGGAGAGGGGGATCCGCCTGAAAAACGCCCAGGGCTACTGCACCGACGCGGTGGCGGAGCTGACCTTTGGGCATATCCTGGCGCTTCTTCGGAATATCCTTCCCTGCGATGAGGCAGCCCGGCATTCCGGAACGAAGGAGGGCCTTGTGGGCCGCGAGCTTCGGGGGAAGACAGTGGGCGTTGTGGGAACAGGGGCTATCGGCGTAAGAGTGGCGCAGATCGCTTCCGTTTTCGGATGCAGGGTGCTGGGGTACAGCCGCAGCCGCCGTCAGGAGGCCCTCGAGGCCGGAGTGGAATATGTCCCGCTGGAGACCCTTTTGGAAGAAAGCGACATCGTGACCCTGCATACGCCCCTTACGGAGGAGACCAGGGGCTTGATCGGCAAAGAGCAGCTTGCCAGGATGAAGCCTTCGGCGCTTTTGATCAATATGGCGCGGGGCGCCGTGGTGGACAGCGCCGCGCTGGCAGACGCCCTCAACGAAGGAAGGCTCGCCGGGGCGGGGATCGATGTGTTTGAGACGGAACCGCCCCTGCCGGCGGAGCACCCCCTTCTGCGGGCAAAAAACGTTCTGCTCACGCCTCATGTGGCTTTTGCTTCGGAGGAATCCATGAAGAGGCGCGCACAGATCGTGTTTCGAAATATTGAAGAATGGTTCGCGTCTTTGTCTGAGACCGCGTGAGGGCGGAGAGAGAGGCGCAGCGGCAAGGGCTCCCCTGCGCCGGCTGCCGGCTGCCGGAAATAGAAAAGGCCGCAGAGCGCGCGTCGGAAAGCTTGGGGC